>NZ_JBKFTO010000008.1:0-275330 GCF_050432925.1 Pseudomonas sp. 18175
GCCCGCAAGCTGGCACGGATCGCGTTTTCACTCCTGAAAAATCAGAGTGAGTACAAGTCAAAAGCGGTTTTGGGGACTTCCCCTCAACCATAGAATCTCCCACAGTTGATCGCATTGCAGCTTTGAAATGCATTCCCCTGTGGGAGCTGGCTTGCCTGCGATGCCGGCGACTCGGTTTACCAGTCTGATCAGATCGCGCTGAACCGCTGCCCCAACCGCTGCTCGGCAAACTGCTCAATGATGAAGTCCACAAATGCCCGCGTCTTGCCTGGCAACAGCTTGTGTTCGGCGTAGTAGATGGAAATGTTGCCATCATCCACATACCAATCCGGCAACACCCGCACCACCGCGCCACTGTGCAGGAAGGGCACCGCCATCGGCATGCTCACCAGCGCAATGCCCAAGCCTTGGGCGCTGGCGCAGCACGCGGCTTCGGAGTCGCTCATGGTCATGCTCGGTTTGAGCACCAATGGGCGGTGTTCGCGTTCGCGGCTGGTCAGTTGCCAGGAACGTATGCGCCCGGTCTGGGGCGAGCGGATCAGGATGCCGTGGCAGTGCGCCAAATCTTCGGGAGCCGACACCGGCAAGCGTTGCGCCAGGTAATCCGGTGCAGCCACCAGCACCCGATGGGCAGGCGTGAGCTTGCGCGCAACCACCCCTTGGGGCAGTTCGAAACCGCCACCAATGGCCGCATCAAAACCCTGCCCGATCAAATCCACTTGGCGGTTATCGAAATGCCAGTCCGGACTGATATCCGGGAAGCGCCGCATAAACTCACCCAGCAACGGCGCAATGTAGCGATTGCCAAACACTGTGCCCATGCTGACCTTGAGCGTACCCACCGGCCGCCCTTCGGCGCTGGCCAGGTTGGCCACGGCATTTTGGATGGTGGTGAGGCTGCCACTGACTTCGTCGAGGAACAGCTTGCCCGCTTCAGTGAGCGTCAGGCGCCGCGTACTGCGCTGGAACAGACGCACGCCCAGGCGCGCTTCGAGCTTGGCGACGCTTTTGCCCACTGCGGCCGGCGTGAGGCTCAAGTGCCGCGCCGCTTCGGCAAAACTGCCGCCTTCGGCACTGCGTACAAAGCATTCGATACTGCCAAAGCTTTCCATATCGCCCCACTCTAAACTTTTGGTTTACACAGACTATAGCAATCACGGTCTACCGGGGTGGGTCGGGGAGGTCGATACTCGGCTCCAACAACAAGGCATCCCGCCTTGAACAGCTAAGAGATCGACATGACCACACAAAACCTCAGCGGCAAAGTCGCCTTGATTCAAGGCGGTTCCCGCGGCATCGGCGCCGCCATCGTCAAGCGCCTCGCTGCACAAGGTGCAGCGGTTGCCTTTACCTACGTGAGTTCGGCCGCCAAGGCTGAAGCATTGCAGAACAGCGTGATCAGCGAAGGCGGCAAGGCCCTGGCGATTCATGCCGACAGCGCCAGTGCCGACGCGATCCGCAACGCCGTCAAAGCCACCGTCAAAGCCTTTGGGCGCCTGGACATTCTGGTGAACAACGCTGGCGTACTGGCCATCGCACCGCTGGAAGACTTCAAGCTGGAAGACTTCGACCAGACCCTGGCGATCAACGTGCGCAGCGTGTTTATCGCCACCCAGGAAGCGGCAAAGCACATGGGTGACGGTGGCCGGGTGATCAATATCGGCAGCACCAACGCCGAGCGCATGCCCTTTGGCGGCGGCGGCCCGTATGCAATGAGCAAAGCGGCGCTGGTGGGTTTGACCAAAGGCTTGGCGCGCGACCTGGGGCCTAAAGGCATCACCATCAACAACGTGCAACCTGGGCCGGTGGACACCGATATGAACCCGGCCAACAGTGATTTTGCCGAGAGTTTGATTGGGTTGATGGCGGTGGGGCGATATGGGCATGTGGAAGAGATTGCCAGCTTTGTGGCCTACCTGGCAGGCCCAGAGGCCGGGTACATCACGGGTGCGAGCTTGACCATCGATGGTGGTTTCAGCGCCTAAGCTGTCAGGAACACTGCAAAACCAAATGTGGGAGGGGGCAAGCCCCCTCCCACATTTTTTTACCGCGTTTTATTCAGCGCAATGGTGGCAGGCCATAAGCCACCAAATCAAACTCCGCGAGCTTGCGGATGATCTGGTCAGCATGCTGGTACTTGCTATCGGCCATGGCTTCATCGGGCACCGCGATGGCGGTCATGTTGGCCGCCTTCGCCGCAGTCACACCAAACGGCGAATCCTCAAACACCAAGCAGTCCTCAGGCGCCACACCCAGGCGGCGGGCGGCAGTGAGGAAGATATCCGGCGCAGGCTTGGCGGCGCCGACTTCTGGGTCGTCAGCGGTGACGATGGTGTCGAACAAGCCAAACCATTCGCGGTGCAAGGTGGTCTTGTGGCCAAACGAGTTGCGCGACGAGCTGGTGCCCACGGCAATTGGGATATTGTGCGCCTTCAAATGCCGCACCAGCGCTTCGGCGCCGGGCATACCCAGGGCCTTGGGGAAGCGCTCGCTCATCAAGGGTTCGCGGATTTTCAGGAACTCAGCCGGAGTGATCGGCAAGTCCAGCGCCTTGACCACGTAGTCGGCCAAGTCCTGGGCACCGCGACCGATGATGTGTTGCTTGATTCCCCAGTCGTATGTGCGCCCGTAGCGTTCGGCGATGATCTGTGTGACTTCGGTGTAGATGCCTTCCGTATCCAGCAACAAACCGTCCATATCGAAAATCACGGCCTTGATCGGGCCGGCGGTACGCGGTGCGTTCATCAAAACAGATCCTTGGGGGGAAGGACTAAAAGGATTCAGCACAATAACGGCCACGCTTGTCGGCAGGCAACCCTTTAGACTATGCCCTCCTCCTTTTGAAGTGCCCGCGATGCTCTACCGTCTAGCCGCCGACAGCCTGGTGCTGTTTCACCTGAGCTTTATCCTGTTCGTCTTGTTCGGCGGGCTGCTCGCCCTAAAGTGGCGCCGGGTGATGTGGCTGCACCTGCCAGCAGTGGCCTGGGGCATCGCGGTGGAGATGCTGCACCTGCCCTGCCCGCTGACCCAGTGGGAAAACCTGTTTCGCCACCTCGCCGGGCAGGATGGCTATGGCGGCGGGTTTATCGAGCACTACATCCTTACGCTGATCTACCCGGCCGGGCTGACGCCGAATATTCAGTTGGTATTAGGCGCTGTGGTGGTGGTGATCAATATCGCGGTGTATGTGCGGCTCATCCGGCGTCACGTACAGGCTTGAGACAGCTTGGCTGGTGAAGAATCAGACTCCCTCATACCGTGCGCAGCCGCCCCCATGTCCGAAGCCTTCGAAGTCCCCAGCCCCCACGAAAAACACATCGAACACACCACCGAACATGCCCACGATCGCGGGGACAATTTCGCCAGCCGCATTGCCGTCATGACCGCACTGATGGCCACCCTCGGCGCCATGCTCAGCTACCAGGCCGGCTCCACCGAAAGCGAAGCGGCGATGGACAAGAACAACGCCGCCATCATCAAGACCGAAGCCGCCAACCAATGGAATTACTACCAGGCCAAATCCAGCCGGCAAAACTTGGCGGAGTTGGCCACCCATATTCCCGGTGTGGATACCGCGCATTACAAAGATGAGATCGAACGCTACAAGAGTCAGAAGGAAGACGTGCGCAAGCAGGCCGAAAAGCTTGAAGCCACGTCCAGGGAATGGGATGAGAAATCAGAGCAGGCGCTGCATCAGCACCATCGTTGGGCCCAAGCGATGACGGCGATTCAGATCGCGATTTCGCTGGCGGCGATTACCTTGTTGACCAGGCGGGAATGGTTGAAGCGGATGTCGTATACGGCGGCGGCCGTGGCCGTGGTGTTGGGTAGCCTGGCATGGCTGCATATCTGATGCGCAATTTGCCTTTTGCTGCGCCATCATCGCGCTATATAGTAAAACGCATAACGACCCACATAATTTAGGCCGAGGACACGCAGGTGAGTGCACAACCCAAAGAAGCCGTAGGCGCCGCCTACCGTATTGAATCCATGCGCTACGCCCAGGCCATGACCTGGCAAGCCATCGAAAGCCTCGCCCAGCGCATCCGCCCCGGCATGCTTGAATCCGAAGCCCGCGAACTGGGCAAGCAAGTGCTCGCCGATCTCGATATGCAACGCATCTGGCACCCGCTGCTGGTGCGCTTTGGCGCCAATACCCTCAAGGCCTTCAACCAGCGCTCCGAAGGTGACCCGGTACTGGGCGAAAACGACATCTTCTTTATCGACATGGGCGCCGTGTGGCAAGGCCACGAAGGTGACGCCGGCGCCACGTTCAGCACCGGCAACGACCCAGAGATGATCGCCTGTGCCAACGCCGCCAAAGAGCTGTTCGACCGCGTACAAGCCCGCTGGAAAAACGACCAAGTCGTCGGCCTTGAGCTTTACCGCTACGCCGAAGAACAAGCCCAGGCCATGGGCTGGCAGTTGAACCTGGACATCAAGGGCCACCGCGTCAGCGACTTCCCCCATGCCATCCACCGTGGCGGCGACCTCGGCGACTTCGAGCACTACCCGAATGCCGGCCTGTGGATTCTGGAAATCCAAATCGCCCACCCGACCAAGCCCTACGGCGCCTTCTACGAAGACCTGCTGGCATAAAGGAAGCTCCATGAACCGCTCCAACGAGTACCCCGTGCTGTTGTTTTCCTACGGCACCTTGCAAGACAAACCCGTACAACTGGCCAACTTCGGCCGCGAGTTGGCAGGTCAACACGATGCCATGCTGGGCTATTCACAAAGCTGGGTAGAGATCACCGACCCGCAGGTGCTGGCGAGTAGCGGCAAGACCCATCACCCTATCGTGGCGCCCACCAACGCGCCGGGCGCCAAGGTCGAGGGGACGGTGTTCCAGATTACCGAAGCGGAGCTGGCGGCAGCGGATGCGTATGAGGTGTCGGACTACAAGCGTGTAGCGGTCAGCCTGTCGTCTGGGCTGACGGCGTGGGTGTATGTGCAGGCATGAATAACGCCGCATAAGCCGTATGATCGGAGCAACTTCCGAGGACCGCCCATGAACCTCAGCATCGTTTACGCCCTCGCCGCCGCGGCACTCTTCGGCGCCAGCACGCCACTGGCCAAAAGCCTCGGTCTGGGCCTCTCGCCCGTGCTGCTCGCGGGCCTGCTGTACCTCGGTAGCGGCATCGGCCTTGCCGGCGTTCGCCTGGCGCGTGATCGCGGCTGGAAACCCACCGGGCTTAGCCCATCGGAATGGCCCTGGCTGCTCGGCGCCATCGCCTTTGGCGGCATCCTCGGCCCCGTTGCGCTGATGTTCGGCCTGACGCGTACCGCAGGCGCAACCGCCTCTCTGATGCTCAACCTCGAATCGGTGCTCACCGCACTGATCGCCTGGCTGGTATTCAAAGAGAACGCCGACCGCCGCATCGTGCTAGGGATGATCGCCATAGTGCTGGGCGGCTTGGCGTTGTCCTGGCCTAACGGCAGCGGAGCAAGCCACGACTGGACAGGGCCGTTTGCGGTAGCGCTGGCCTGCCTATGTTGGGGGATTGATAACAACCTGACACGTAAAGTGTCCGCATCTGACGCGTTATTTATCGCTGGCGCCAAAGGCCTGATTGCGGGCTTGGTGAACTGCGGCCTGGCGCTGTACCTCGGCACGCAGATTCCTGCGCCTGCACATCTCGTACCGATCTTGCTGGTGGGCTTTCTGGGATACGGCATCAGCTTGGTCATGTTCGTGCTGGCATTACGCGGCCTGGGCAGCGCACGCACGGGTGCCTACTTCTCGACAGCGCCGTTCCTCGGGGCCGCGATTGCGTTGCTGGTGCTGGGAGAATCGGTGACAGCGGCGTTCTGGATCGCCTCGGCACTGATGGCCGTAGGAGTGTGGCTGCACCTGACAGAACGGCATGCCCATGAACATCAGCATGAGGCGACGGAACACGCGCATCGCCACGTGCATGACGAACATCATCAGCATGAGCATGGGTTTGAATGGGACCCGGCGGAACCACACAGTCATGTGCATGTGCACAGCCCGGTGCGGCATAGTCATGCGCACTTTCCGGATGTGCATCATCGGCATCGGCATTGAGGGGATGCCCAGCGGGGCGCGCCCGCGACTCAGATCAGACTTTCCCAACAAGACCCTATAAAAATGAAAACACTGCTTATCGCTTCGCTGGGCTTTTTATTACTGGCTCAAACAATGCCGTCCATTGCGGAAAATATTAACGGGAAGACCCTCTACTTGCAGCGATGCGCCATGTGCCACGGGGCGGACCTCAAAGGAACCGGGCCGCTGGCCAACAAAAGCACGCCTGCAACACCCAACCTGACAACAGCCGCTTTCAAGAAACGACTCAGTGACTATCCGGGCGTTATCGTGTCGTCGATCATACTTCGCCCAAATGGAGACTTGATCCCAAGAACGCTGCGGGAGAATGGCGTAAAGCTGGCGCCGTTCGATTGGAGGATCAAGGACCTACGAGATTTGCATGAATACATGAGTGGGGCGATTTCGAAGAGCCGATGATTCTTAATAAGCGGCGGACACTCGGGGTATGTGGCAGGATTTTCAAACGCCAGAAACTACAACCCTCCGATTTTCGCTAGGGCCTGCTGCGCACCGTTGATGGCATCAGGTTAACGAGGACAAGATGGATGCGACGTATTCAGTAACGAAACCACATGCAGGTTTTCCAAGGCCAGAACCTCGATTTTCTGATCGTCATACCCAATGAAATTGTCTAGCCGAACAAGAGGTGAGAAGCTTTCACGACCAAACCACCCCCTCATAAGTCACAGCCTACATGCAGCTAAGCAACGGACACCCGCTGGCATTCTCGCACGAAGGGCAGCCTTACGATTTCAGCCATCTGCACCCCACCACCATTACATTCAACCTTTTGAACAATGTTCAGATAACGGCCGAGTGTCGCTTCAAAAGCCACTGCTACACGCGTGAGCTGAATGCCGGCGAAGCCAATACCGGGCTCGCTCGGATAGACGATGAATTCAAAAACGAGCGTTATTTTTGCTCTGTTCGCTACAAGCTGAGCTTGATGCTTTTGGGATGGATGACCCAATGGTGTGATCAAAAATGCATACAGGGAAAGCACTTTGACCACGGCATCGAAAACTGGCTGATCGTAGAAGACGATTCAGGCAGGAAGGTGAAAGTCGCCTTCAGTGTCGACAAACACCAGCATCTGTCGATTGGACTCATGCTGTGGGTCAAAACCACGCATCCATATGATCGAAGCAAGCCTGACGAGCCTACGCGAGACAACAGCGTGCCGTTCAATACGCTGGCAAAAACGGTAGCTCACACAGGGAAACAACCAAAGATTGCGAAAACCCGCGGGCGCAGATAATTCCGGGCACAAAAAAGCCACTCAATGAGTGGCTTTTTTGTAAATCAATTTCGGGTGCTCTTTAAACCAGTGGTGTCTGGAGCCCTTCACATTACTATGAAGGTCGGCTGATAGAATTCCCACACGTTAGTATGTGATCCCCGCGCACATCTATCTGGTACTGATGCTATTCGAGCCTGCATACCTAGTCAAGCGAGACGCCGGGTCATACATCAGGTCATCCAGTAGCATGAAGCGGAGCGACTACATCGCCTTCCTATATCGCCCATTTTTCAAACGCCAAAAACCACAAACCCCCGATCTTCTCTAGGAAAACCGGGGGTTTGTGTTTACTTAATGTGGCGGTGAAGGAGGCAGGCATGGCGGAGAGAGTGGCGGAAGCGGTGTCTGTTTCCACCCACCCCATGAAGGCTCACAAAGCCCGGAATAGACAGGTGGCACAAGCCATATCGGGAGATGAAGATACCTCTTAACGGCCCACGCCTACCCAAACAATCCCGTCACAAACGGGGGTACAGACTGGGGAAGGGTTCTTCGCTCTTCTAGCGGACTCGAGGCCTGCCTTCAACCCATGAGGATGGCTTTGCTCGCGTACTTACCACCGTGCTTGAATCCAGTTCAGTCACATACTCGCGGATTTTCCGGTAAAGCGCATAGTCATCCGCGTCCCTCCCGGTCAGCGGGGCCCCGTGTACGTGGAACTGCTGATGGGTGAACCCATCTAACCCGCTCCGCTCACGCAGCCTCAGCCATCGTACTGATGCTGGTGGACATCGTCGCTGATCGAATGCTCAACAAGGGTGCCAAGTACGACATCTTCGGGCATCCGCTGTTGATGCCGCTGTCGCCACTGGCGGGGTGGGATTTTGGAGGATGGCTTAAGGGCAGCATCATCGGTGGGCGTAGGGCCTCGCTACGACATTGTTTAACGATAGTAGGGCTAGTAAAAAAAACCACTAATGGCATAGTGGCTAGATGCCTTTCGAAGACTACAAAATATCACCTGCAAGGAGCGCCAGCGTTGTATATAGCCAAAGTTAAAATTGAGAATTTTCGTCTTTTTGGGTCCGGCGACAAAAAATTCGAGCTTTCTCTAAACCCCGGGCTAACAGCACTTGTGGGTGAGAACGATGCAGGAAAAACAGCATTTATCGATGCACTCAGATTCGTGCTAGGCACCCGGGATCAAGAATCACTACGCCTCGAATTCACCGACTTCCACAACTGCGCCATCAAAGGCCATGCACGTGAAATAAAAATACAACTGACGTTTTCTGGGCTGACGAAAAGTGACCGCAGCGCCTTTGCCGAGTACCTCACTTATGAAGATGGACCCCATACGTCATTGATCATCACTTGGATTGCGCGGCGCAGCGAGATGGGCACCTCGACGCGCAGGTACATACCGATCGAGTGGCGGACTGGCAGAGACAGCGACGGCCCGCTAATGGACTCAGCGGCGCGCTTCATGCTGCAAGCCACCTACCTGAGGCCATTACGCGATGCAGAGCGCGCAATGGCTGCTGGTCGCGGCTCACGCCTTTCCCAGATACTTCAGCACACCAAGGATATAAAGGACCATGGTGAAAAATTTGATGCAAACACCAACCCCACTCCGGTTCCCGCAGATCTCAGCGTACTTGGTATAGGTGACTATTCCAGCCACTTGATCGCGAATGCACATGGCGTGAAAACAACACGCGAAAAACTAAACCAAGACTACTTGCAGCCTCTCTCATTCAAAGACGATGACCTGACGGCCAGAGTACAGATCAGCGGGCACAGTGATGACAGTGTCCGGCTTAGGCAGCTTCTGGAAAAGCTAGAAGTCAACCTCGGCAATGATCAGGAAGAGTCCTATCTACGCGGCCTTGGCTCAAACAACATTCTCTTTATGGCCTGTGAGCTACTGTTGATGGGAACCGAAGCAGACGGTTTCCCCCTGCTTCTTATTGAAGAACCTGAGGCGCATCTTCATCCACAGCGCCAATTACGGCTAATTTCATTCCTACAAGCACAGACTGAAAAGAAAAGAGTCGACGACCAGCAGATACAAATCATCGTCACAACCCACAGCCCAAACCTTGGCGCAGACGTCAAGCTCAACAACCTCGTGCTCATCCGAGAAGGGCGTGCCTATCCTCTGACGGAAGGCCATACAAAGCTCACTTCATCGGACTACCGCTTTCTCCAACGCTTTCTTGACGTCACCAAAGCAAATCTATTTTTCGCACGCGGCGTAGTTATTGTAGAAGGCGATGCCGAAAACATACTGCTTCCTGTAATCGCCAAACTTATTGGTAGAGACTTTGAGCATTACGGAGTCTCGGTTGTAAATGTCGGGGGCGTGGGGCTCGGGCGCTATGGGCGAATCTTTATGCGAAAAGATCCCGCATTGACAGGAGAACTTCGAATTCCTGTTTCGTGCATTACAGACCTTGATGTCATGCCAGATTGCGCCCCGCAGATCATCGGAAAAGTGGAGAAAGGCGCGCCCACACCTCCCTTGCCTACTTCAACCCGCCGCTGGCGGGTAAAGTCTGACTTTACAACTGCCGAGCTTGATGCGAAAAAACGCACCATACGTGATAAGGCGAACGAGCAATGGGTCCGGACGTTTGTGGCAGATGAATGGACGCTTGAGTATGACCTGGCATTCTCAGGGCTTGCGCCACAATTATATCTTGCAGGACAACTTGCCAAGAATGATGACAAGCTAAACGACGCATCCACCACCAAAGCCGACGTAATCAAGGCTGCAAACTTAAGATATAAGACACTGAAAGCATCTGACCTACCAAAGGATGCCCATTGCTCCACCGTCTACGCACCATTCACCAGCTCAAGTGTGTCAAAAGCAATCGCAGCACAATATTTGTGTGAAATACTTGAAGACTCAATCTCTGAAGGTTCTTTGACGCCTGAAGAGCTACTCGAGTCTCTGCCTGAATATGTTAAACAAGCAATCGCTCACGTTACGGAGCCCTTGCCCACGGCACCTCAATCGGAAAGTAGCGCCCCATCGTCACCAAGCGCAGATATAACCGCGACAGCATTAGCATAGCCTGCCCACAAATCATTATGGCGTAGCACTTATACATTTATCGAAATGGATGACCGAAAGTGGCATATGGAATAGAACGTATAGGCACGATCTCCCAAGCTGACGTTGAGCGGGCATGTCTTAACATGGGTCTGCCATCTAACGCATTTTCCGGCCCCGAGGGAAATGATCCCCGCCTGGAAGTAATCCGCTCCTTAGATACGCTTGATGTCGAAGCTTGCCCAGGCAGCGGGAAGACTACTCTGCTCGTCGCGAAGCTCGGAATTCTTGCCGATCGCTGGCAGCAAAAAGGACAGGGAATTTGCGTAATCTCCCACACTAATGCTGCGCGTGCAGAAATTGGCGCACGTCTCAGCACCAATAGCACATCCTATAGCCTCCTTCAGCACCCACACTTTATAGGCACGATTCATTCGTTCGTGAACGAATTCCTGGCGCTTCCCTGGCTGCGCTCGAACGGTAGGAAAGTCAAGATCATCGATACAGAGCTTGCCGAAAAGGATCGTCGGTGGCGGCTACCGTATGGCACAAGGACGTACCTTGAGAAACAACATGAACACACGCCATTAATCTACACAAAACCCGATTTTACGGGAAATCGGCATCCATCCCATACAGCAACATCAAAATCAATCCAGAAAGCCTGCCGTGAGTCCACTGCAGCGGGCTTCTATTGCTTTGACGAAATGTTTGTCTGGGCTTATGAGTTGATCAACAAACATCCCGAAGTGATCACTACAATCCGACAGCGATTTCCACTCGTACTTGTAGACGAAGTGCAAGATAACAGCGGACTCCAATCTGAGTTCATCCATAAGCTCTTTTGCGATGGAGACGCGCCCTCTATCCGACAACGATATGGCGACTCCAATCAGGCGATCTACGGCGGCACCTCGACTGATACCAGTGGTACAACAGATCCATTTCCGGGCACAAACAAAATAGATCTGCCGAACAGCTTCCGATTTGGTCAGTCAATAGCCTCCATTGCCGCACCACTCGGATTAAGGCCACAACCATTGATTGGCAGAGGTCCGACGACGAGCAAAATTAATCACCCAAGCTGTCAAAACGCCATTTTTCTTTTCGATGATCAATCCATTCTTCAAGTGCTGCCAACATATGCGCAGTACCTCATAGAAGCATTCCCTCCTGAAGCACTAATGCTTGGGGATTTCACAGCCGTAGCAGCCGTTCACCGATCAGATAAGACCGATAGACTTCCGCGATTCATGGGTCACTACGCTCCCGACTATACTTCGCAGTTGGCAGGCCAACAGCCAAAGCCAAGCACACTTGGCATGTACCTCGCTTGCGCCAGAATGGAACTATCCACCGCTGGTAGCACCAGCCCCGTAGTAAACAGATTTGCTGAGGGCATTCTTCACGCGATCCACCTGAGCATGAGTGATTTTGCCACTCAGACGAGAAAGCCCCCGCATCGACATATTCTCGAGTTGCTATCAGAACATGATGCAGCCCGTCATCAGTATCAAGACGCTCTTGAATATCTGATCGCCTGCAAATCCGCACCCAAGAAATCGGAATGGCCAGAATTCATATCCACCACAAAAACCATCGCCGGAACCATTGCAGGTGTGGAAATCGCAGAGCACGAAAAGTATTTTGAATGGACAGACTCAGAAGCCTTTACAGATGCAATCGCAGGCGGCCCGTTAGGCGGGGAGAATAGATTTCTATACCCTAGAATCGATCCGATAGTAACTATACGCCTAGGATCAATCCATGGTGTAAAAGGTGAAACTCACACAGCAACACTAGTGCTTGAAACCTTTCAAAAGGCTCACCAGTTAAAAACTCTAATTCCATGGCTAACAGGCAAAAAACCTAAGGTCTCCACCGATAACACAGGCGAAAACCCAGCTTTAATGGAACGCCTCAAACTGCACTACGTCGCAATGACGCGCCCGTCTCACTTATTGTGTCTTGCCCTGCGAAGGGATGCCCTGAAAGATAAAGAACTGGACCTCATTCGCAAGACGGGATGGACCATCATCAATTGCACGTCATCCTAGGAACACTGCGCGCTCTGTACAGAGGTCGATCAGATCTGTTCAGCAAGGAGGTCAGCGTAGTAGTAATAACTGAGATTGACGGATGACGGCGCAGGAGCACCAGCCCCGCCACTATCCATAAGCCGCAACCTTGAAGAATCCGCTATCAATATGAGCGCGCCTCAAGTAACCCACTCCCGTGCCATTGGAAAAAGCTACCGCCTTGTTTTTCCGAAGTAGAAAGCTTGGCCAGGCGGTCGGGCGTGGGTGAACGACCTGGGAATGCATGATCCCATCTTCGTAATTTTTGAACTCTTCCTTTGAAACGACACGGTACCTTTTGTGAGTGTCAGTCTGCTCACCATCAAAGACTGCAAAATTCACAACATGTCTTTCAGCAGGCCGGCACTTCTCAAACTTCACAACAAATTCGTGTAAAGCATTAGCGTAGGCAGTACCTTCTAGAAAAATATTTGCACGGCAGTGCAACAATTGGAATTGATTAAGTATCTCAATGTCAGATGGCTTACGAACGGTCAACCAACCGGCATCACTAGCAATGTTGTAGATATCGGAGTCGTAACATAGACAGTAAATTTTAGGGGACAGTGGAAGTAACAGAAGCGCCCCGGAACTTCGCATCCCAAACGACCTGTGCCGCGACTTTTCATCGTTATGGTACCATCGATTTGTAAGGATCGCAGGATCGTCAGAGGTGACGAAAGGAACATCCGTAGCGTTCTTGACCAAACAAACCTTTAAATCTGAAGTTATATTCATGGAACTGGCAAATGTCCCCATAGCTGCCTGGACAGCCTCCTTAATTCCAAAGGCAAAGCTGGAATCAGGGAGCATCGTGCCAAATGCATCATCAGACATTTCAACAGCACGCTTAGAAGCCGCCTCCGTACGTAGATACTGAAGCATCCAAAATATTCTGAGCACTTCACTATGCCCTTCGTTCAAACGGCAACCCGGCGTCAGAACATCTCTTAACACGGCCGCATATGCCCCCTCAACAGCCTGGATAGCCGACTCCAGACTGTCATCTTGTCCGTAAAAATAGTCTCGAGAACACTGATTCTTCACAGGTGCCCCAATGATCAACCTATGCCGATCAAGGTTATACAAATTAATCGCTGAATTTTCTCCATTGACCGTGAACGGCCTAAGATAACAACGTGGTACAAAATGTTGATTTTTGTTGGACGCCATCCGTAGCCCTGCCAGAACGAAGAATATGAACAATACACTGAGGCGTGGAATCAAGAGGTCGATGAAAACTTACGCTGCTATCCTTCTTTCACTCAGGAGCACATAAACTGCCTACCCCTTAGCTCCACCAATAGCATGACGGAAACTTTCAAATCGACCATGTGCTTCACGACACTGTAGGTTTGAGCGGCTCAACCTAACGGAAACGACGCTCGACATGTTTTGCCTCGAGCCAATGTGGCTCTGAACTTTGCCGAATGGTACCCCGCTCGCGCTGATATAGCATGCGCCCGCGCTGGCGGACACACAACGTTTGGCGAAACGCACAGACTTTCATGGGGTCTACCGCACGCCATGATTGGGGCAATGCTTCAAGTGCCTCCTCCGACGCAAGGTTACCCGGCACTGGTAGGGGGTTCCCCCTCAACACTCCGTCGCACTGCAGACCGCCAATGAATCACTTGGTGGACAGTTTCTGCTTGCAGATGCCTACCAATCCTTGCTGGCACAAGACACTGAAGCGGCCATGCCAAGCCCGCCCGTCACAATCATTTGAGGAACCGCTGACGGCTGGCACGCCTGCACACCGTCAAGATCGTTGCTCAAGGGCCTGCCAGCGGCCCGTTACATCGAGTTCGCCGGCTGCGGACATTCTTCTGGGCTCTAGGCACATGTACGCTACGACAGTGTCTCGCGAGACACGCTGATCAACCTGGTATGTGGGATCGTCGTGCATCTCGTGCTCAAGTGAGCAGAACTGCCCTTTTCGTACTATTCCCATTGCCTGCCTCCCGCCAACGCGACACCCTGTGAAAGCCTAGTCACAAAATTCTGCGCGCTGCGTCACACCATGCCAGCCTCGGCTTCCCGTCTCGACTACCGCAACCTTGCCCTGCTGCGCCCTGGCCATACCAAGGACCGACTGCAAGCCGCTCTGGGAGCGTCTTGGTCAGCACCCGGTGTGGACGATGACGGTTGGTGGCGACCCGCCAGGTACTCAGATGGCTTTATGGCACGCATAAGGGACGATGACAGGCTATCGTCGGTGTGGTTCTACGGTAATTTCTCCATGCGCTGCCCGGTAGAGGGTCTGTACATGCGACTACCTCTAAAGTCTGCCCTTGCAAGAAAGCCACAGTTGCAAAAGCTGGAGACGGCGTCGGGACCACGCAGCGAGCTCTTTTACATGAATTGCATACAAGGTTATCGCCTCCTTGTGCAGTTCAATCAAAACCGTATTCGGCGTCTATTCCTAGAGGTTCCCGGTGAGCAAAGCCGAGCACTACCGCCGCATCTGCGCCACCTGTAAGTAAGCGCAACCACCTTCCGGCTATCACCTGCGCACTTTTCGCGTGACCTGGCCGATAGCGGTCACCGGCGGATAGCCGAAGTCAAGACAGACACCTCCTACAGCTAACACTCTTTACAAGGCAGTAGACGTCCTGATCACACTGACTGGATTGAAACCCATTACGCGCCCTGACTAGGATGCCAGCCTCATGTCGAGAGCACTTTCTTGACGCCTCGGCCACCTTGGTCCGGCGCCCGGCCGCCCGACGTGTCCGGTTCAAACATCAAGACCGTCTGAAAATCCACAGGGAGCCACTTCAATCATGAGGCCAATCATCGCAACCATTCCACTCGCCCTGCTGCTTCTAGCAGGTTGTGCCACACCGAAACAATGGGAAGCCACGGGCGGAAGCAAGTCCGACGGCATGGTCCAACTGTCGTATGAGCAGGGACAGTTTGAGAATGGGCAAAGCAACGAAGCTCAGGGGCTGACTGCTGCCACCGGGCGCTGTCAGTTTTGGGGTTACAAGGGTGCCGAACGTTCCGGTGCGGAGAAATCGGTGTGCAGCACCATGGGCCAGTTCAATTGCCTGGAAACGACTGTCACTCAAGACTATATCTGCAAGAAATAACGCGTTTGACGTGGTTCATCCCGGCCTGGCCAGGTGAACCACCTGTGCCTTATCCCATCATCGACTCACCAACCACACTCCCACCATAGCCACCAGCATGCCGCCCCAGGCCAAGGTGGGCATGACTTCGCCCAACAGCCAGCACGCCATCAGTGCCGCCAGCGGCGGCACCATAAAGAACAACGCTGAAACCCGCGCCGCGCGCTGGTGTCGTGCCATGGCCAACAACAGCGAGATCGCCACCAGCGAGTTGCCGATCACCAGATAAGCCAAGGCGCCGAGCAAGGTGGGCGTCCAGTCCAGCACCTGCGTTTCCCAGCTCAGTGCCAGCGGTACCGTCAGCAACAACCCCACCCCGCACTGCACCAGGCTGGCCATCAAGGGATGCTGAGAGGGCTGGCGCCGGCGCTCGTACATAACGCCGCCACTTATGCCCATCAGGGCCGCTAGCGCCGCGCCGAGCCCCAGCAGCGAGCTGGCCTCAACGCGGGACTTCGACAGGATCACGATCAGCGCGCCGGCAAATCCCAGCAATAAGCCCACCGCCTGCAGTCGCCCGACCCGCTCGCCGAGCAGCGCGGGCGACAGCACGCCCACCAGCAGCGGTTGCATCGACACGATCACCGCCAGCGCACCTGCCGACAGGCCCCAGGCCAAGGACAGGTAGGTGCCGGCGAAGTAGCCGAACTGGATCAGCGCGCCGACCACACACAGGTCGCGCCATGCAGACCATGACCGCGGCCAGGGCAGCCGCATGACGCTGACCAGCACCAGTAGCACCGCCACCACACAGGCGTAGCGCAGGCTCAGAAACGTCAGGGGTTCAGCGTAGGCCAACCCCAGTTTGACCACTGCAAAGCCGGATGACCACAGCAGCAGGAACAGCACCGGGTAGACAACTGCCTGCCCTGCCCCACCCCTGAGTGCGACCGGCGAGGACTCTGGCGCACCGCTCACCGCATACCTCCTGGTGCGCCTCCCACCCGCCTGGGCAGCGTGCGCACACGCAAGATCGGGAAAAGAGCGGTCGTGCTTAGAAATCCCTCACCCGACACGGCCGCCGATTGCCCTTAGGGTATGACTGTGTCGGCGAGGGGTAAAGCCCAGCTTTCGCGGCGTCAGCTCCAGTAGGTCAGGGGTCGCTGAGGACCAAAGCACCCAATAAAGGCCGCCATACCAATCCGATAGTCCTCATCGCTGGAGGTCACCGCGTGGAGCATGCGCGAACTGAAGATGATCAGGTCACCGGCCTCCGGGTGGATCACCAGCGCCGGTGGTTCGATGCTGTCCGGCAGCAAGCCCTCGACATCGCGGATGCGCTCGGTTTCCTCCACAGTCGGCTCGCGCAACCACAGTTGCAGGTCGCCACCCACGCTGGGCACTTGCAGGTACATATTGGCCACCAGTTGCTCGACCATGCCCTCCAGTTCTGGTGCATCGGACTCCTCGTCAAGGCGGTCGTTGTGCGGATAGAACTTCGATGTACTCGGTTTGAACACACGAATGGCGCCCACAAAGCAGGGGCGCCCATGCAGACGCTGCAGATTGGCGCCGGCCGGCCAGTACTCCTGTAACAGCAGACGCACCCGGTCGGCGGGCGACGGGTACGGGCTGAACAGCTCGCGCATATCGTGGGTGTTCTCAAGCGCCTCACGGTGATAACGCTCGGCGGCCTGGGTGTCCCATTCCGAGTCGATATGCGGCGTGCAGATGCGCCCCACGCTGCTAGTGTACTGCTTGTGGTAGTAGCCGAGTTTGGGGTGTGTGATGGCAGCCATCGCCGCCAGCGTACCGTGCTCGGGCGGATAAAAACGCTTGATGTGCAGCACGCCGATCTTGCGCTGCGTCAGTTGCAACAAGGTTGCCGTATCCAGCACATGCGCCACGATCGCCGGTGCCAGGGTCGTGACAGCAGAGACAGTGTGAGTCATTTCAGTACCTCCCTTTCAAACGGGCGACAGGGTTTTCCCCCGCCTAGACCCGCTGCCGAGTAGGCCGCACGCGCACGTCGTCGATGTGCACATGCGGCGGTTGTTGAACGATAAACCGCACGATCCGGGCGATATCCGCCGGTTGCAGCAACGGCCCCTGATCCTGCGCAATGCCCGCAAACCACTCGGGGTCGTAACCGGCTGCAGCCTGAAAGCCAGTGGTCACGAATCCCGGTTCGATCAAAGTGACCCGCACACCGGCCGCACACAGTTCGCGGCGCAGCGATTCCACCAGGGCATGCACCGCCACCTTGGTCGCGCCATACACCGGATTGGCCTCCGAGAGCGTGCGACCGACTGTGGAGCCAATCACCACCAAGTCACGTACATCGCCTGGCACCTGGCCGAACAGCTCAGCCGATTCACGCATCTGATGCATGGCCCCGAGCAGGTTGAGGCGAAACAGCGGCTCCCAGCGAGCGGGGTCAGAACCGGTCAAGGTACCCGGCAACCCGTGCCCCGCGCAGATCACCGCCACACTTGGCCACACTGAGAACGCCTGATGCGCCGCAGTGAACAGTGCGGTGACATGCCCCGCCAGTGCGGCATCACCGGTAACCCCCACCGCGCATCGTCGTTTGGGGTTGAGGTCAGCCAGCACCGCGTCAGTCCGTTCGCGGGTCCGCCCACTGAAGGCCACGCCGTAGCCGTCCTCGACCAACCCTTCGACCAGTGCACGACCAATCCCTGACGTGCCGCCCGACACGACGGCTGCCCTTTGTGCTGTCATGGCCGTGCTCCCTGCTGAGGCCGCGGTAACGCGCCACTCGCAAAAAGATGATCCAGGAATCGGTCGAGCCAGGCTTCATCCAACGCGCTAAACCGCATGCCTTTATCCGCCAGCAACGCCAAGGTGTTCTGATGATCGAACTGCACATTGCGCGGTGGGCGTGAGGCCCAAAAATGCCCTAGGGCGACCTCGGCGTCCTGCATCTGGCCGGACTGCTGGAACAGCTCGCGCAACGAGGCCGCCGGCACCAAGCCCAACGACACACCACGCCGCGCCAGTGCTGTCCTTAGCTGCGTCAGCGACAGGCACGTCGGCGCCTCCAGATGATAGGTGCCACCGTCCAGCGTCGGATCCCGCGACAGCATCGCCAGCGCACGCGCCACCTCGTCCACCGCCGTCCAGGCCAGCGGCTCGTCGTAACCGGCCGGCATCGCCCCGACCTGCAGCAACGCCCGCAAGCTTTGCACCGAGCGACTGTCGCGGGCATTGCGTTGAAAGCGACCACTGCAGGCCTGCCCGGTGAGGGTGCCGCACCTGTAGATAAAGGCCCGGCCGCCACTGTCGGTGAAGTCGCGCAACTCCGCCTCGGCGGCATATTTGCTGCGCTCGTAGCCGTTGAGAAAGGTTTGACCAATGTTGTAACTGTCTTCGCAGAAACGCTGCGTCGTGACGTTGGTACCCGCAATGGCCAGGGTTGAGGTGAAATGCAGGGTCTTCCCACGACCCTGGCGGGCCAGCGCGACCAGTTCGCGCAACGGGGTCAAGGCCTGCTCCACCGTGTCGGTGTCATTGCCCACCAAGTGCGTGTCGGCGGCCAAGTGGTAGATGCCGTCGAGGGTATCGACCAGCAGCGTCCATTGGCTCGCCTCCAAGCCCAAGCGCGGCTGTTCCAGATTCCCGGTCCAGACGCGTACCCACTGCGCTGGCCATTCGCGGTCAGGGAAAAATGCTTCCCAAGCGGTGCGCAGCCGATCACCGGCACTGACGCCATGTCGGTCGCGCACCAGGCAGATCACCAACAGAGGCTGCTCCAGCAGCGCCGCCAATACATGAATACCCAGGAAACCATTGGCACCGGTCAGCAGCACGCAGGCGGGCGGCTTCACCCACAACGGTGGACGCAGCGCATCCAGACCCTGCGGCACACTCCACAACACACCCGCCGAATTCGCCGTGGACATCAACGGCGGTTGGCGGTCCCACAGTGAAACATCCCGGCCCTGCCGCGCCAGCAGGCGCCGGCGCAGGTCATGGGCAAACCGGCGCATCGCGGCTGGCGCATAACGCGGTGTCGGGTAGTTGAGGTCGATCACCCACTGTTGATCCAGCACGCGCGCCGTGAGGTGCAACACATGCGAACGCCGGTTGAATGCACCACGTAGGCTCGGCAGCGTGACGGCCAGCGGCGTCCAGGCCAAGGTCGACGATGCGTCACACGGCGGCGAGCCGATCACGTTGAAGCAGTATGGCGCTGCGCAAGGCACTGCGGGCACATTCGCCGACGGGCTCAAGGCCTGCTCGACCCGGATGGGCAATGCCTCATCCGCGTCGGCAAGCGGTCGAAGGGTGATCGGTACGGTGGTGGTGAACCACCCCACCTGGCTGCACAGATCCGTATCGCCGCCATCCTCCAATCGCCCATGGGTCTCCACGTCAATGCACACCTGCTGCTCGCCGCTCAGTGCGGCGCAGGCCTGGGCGTAGGCACTGAGCAACAGCCGGTCGATATGCTTCAGGCCCAGTTGCCGCGCCTGCTCGCGCAGTTGCCGGGTCTCCCACTCCGTGAACTTGATCCACACGCTTTGGGCTTGCCCCTCGAACCCTGTGTCGTCCACCGGCGGCGGGACTGAAACCCCGGACCGCGCCAAAGGCTCGGAACGTTTCCAGCCGCCAAAGGACCGCACCACAGCCGGCAATGGCTCTGTACACAAGCGCAACAATGTCTTCTGCAGCACATGCCAGGACACCACATCGACCACCAGATGATGCGCCACCAGCAGCAATGCACTGTGCCGACGCTGCTGCAGTAGCACTGCACCGAACACCCGACCCTCGCGCACATCCAGACGGGCTTCGATCCAGGCATAAGCGTCGGCCACCGCACGCTCCAGAGTCCGCAGTGTGGTCTTCGGCAACTGCACTACGTCAAACAATGGCGTGGCCTCAGAATTAAGGTGGAAACACCACCCCGGCCCAGGCTCATCAGGAGCAAAGCGTGCGGACAGTAGCGGATGGGCAGTCATCAAGGCGGCCAATGCTCGCTGGAGCACCGCTTCATCCAAACGCGGCTCCAGGTCCAATACCAGCACCTGGGTCCAGCGGTTGGGTTCAGCCAGATCGCGGGCGAAGAATGCTTGTTGGGCCGGGGAACACGGCCATGGCCCAGTGGCCAAGGGTTCCGCCGCTGGTGTCTGCTGCGGTGGCTGGTGGATGAGTCGCTCAGTGACCGCACGCACCGTCGGGTCGGCGAAGAACTCCTGCACACTGAAGGTGTAACCGCGTAGTTGCAGTTCCGTAATCAACTGGATCGCACCCAGCGAGTCACCGCCCAGCGCAAAGAAGTCGCCATCCAGACCTGGGGCGCTGCCCGGCAAGTACAGGGCAAATAGCCGTTGCACCTCGCTCTCCAGCGAATGTTCCGCCTCGCCCCACGCCGGTTTGACGAAGTGGGCGATCAGTTGCTGCCGGATCTGCGCATCATCCAGCTTGCCGTTGTCGGTGATGGGCAGGGGATTGATCGCCAGAAAACCTACCGGCACCATATGCATCGGCAGAACGCTCAGCATTTGCTCACGTAACGCCGACGCCAGGGCGGCCTCACCTTCATATGCACACAGCAGCAGGTTTCGATGGTCCTGGCAAACCTGCACCACGCGCACGTCCCTTACGCCCTCAAGCACGATACTGCGCTCGACACTCTCCAGCTCGACCCGATAGCCATTGATCTTGACCTGGCGGTCGGTGCGGCCGAGAAAGTGCAGCACCCCGTCCTGATCGACCCGCACCCGATCACCGGTTCGATAGGCCCGCTGGTGTTTTCTGCGCGGTTCGATGAAACGAGCGCGGGTCTCATCCGGCAACCCTCGATAGCCCAGGGCCAGGCCGGGCCCGGACAAGTACAGCTCGCCTTGTGCCTGGCCGGCCGACGCCTTGACCAGCTCGTACTCGTCCGTGCGGATCAGCGCGCGGTTATCGCCCAGCGGCCGACCGATCGGCACCCAGCCTGCGCCCCAGTGCTCCAACAGGGCCAGCGTGACCGGTTGAACAGTCGCCCCAATGGTGGTCTCGGTGGGGCCATAGTGGTTGGCCAGGTTCGCGGCCAGACCTTCGGCCAACGTCTCGCGGGCCAGTTGCGCCGACAAGCGTTCGCCGCCGAGGATCAGCCACTGCAATACAGGCTGCGCAGGGTCTGATGGCAGCAGCGCGGGATACAGCAAGCGCCACTGGGTGGGCGTGCATTTGAGGCAGTCGACCTGTTGCGCCACCAAGGCCTTGGCCAACTGCAACGGCTCCTGGCGCTCCTGCTCATCGGCGAGGAATACGCTACCACCGGTCCACAGCGCCAGGAACAAGCTGGTGTTGCCCAGGTCCGCCGACAAAGGACTTACGTGCGCGTAGCGCAACCCCTCCGGCAACCCCAGGCGCTCCACCATCGAGCGGCAGTAGTGCGTGAGGCTGGCGTGGCTGATTTCGACACCTTTGGACAAACCCGAGGTGCCAGACGTAAACAGCACATAGGCGGCTGACTGTACCGGGGTGATCACCGACACCTGCGGTGTCGTGCCTGCCGATGGCTTGGGGATTACCAGGCTAGGGGTCGTGTAGGAATACCAGGGGCTATCGCCACGGTCGACCAGAATCAGGTCCGGGTTGATGCGCTGTATGGTGTCCAGCACGGCATCGTGCGCGCCGGCGCGGCGGGTCGGGGCACGGGCCTCGACCACGGTGTAAGCGGCACCGGCCAACATCACACCGACGATCGCCACCAACAATGCCGGTGAGCGTTCCATGCAGATGGCAACCAAGGCCCCTTGCCGTAACGGGCATTCCTGCAGAGCGTGAGCAATCACCGTTGCGCGTTCGTACAGCTCGGCGTAGGTGATCTGTTGGGTAGAACTGCAAATGGCGATCCGGTCCTCACCGGTGGCCATACGTGAGGCAAGCGTTTCCAGAAGCATACGAACCCTCCTGCCTATGCCCAGGCATGGCGAGCACAGGTCGCTATTGGTTAATGACGCGGAATATTTTCCGGGATTTCTTGGGATTTGGGTGGGCTGAATGCCCCCCAATGTCAGGGCATTTCACTATTGGTCGCATCTGAAGATGCTGGATGCGACACGGTGTCGGACGTTTCGACCGACTGTTGCCGTTGCCAGCATTCAAGCAATGCCTGCGCATCCGCCAAGGCGTGGTGTTGTGCTCTGCCCCTTGTCACGTCTGGGGTGGCCAAAACCCGCGGACGCGGAAAGACATTGGCGGGCCATTGCCGTCCAACGGTAACTATCTGACAGAAGAACCGCCAATCCCACTCGGGCAACTCGGTGCAAATGACCACGGGCTGCGCAAAGCGGGCCAGGAACTGGATGACCTCCTGCTGCGCCTGCGCCCAGCCCCGTCCCCATTGCTCAGGTTTCAGTTGCGGCAGTACGTGTTCCTGCACAAACGCGCTGCATTGGGACGGCTCATAGTTACCGGGCACTTCTACATACAGGGTTTGACTATTGGCGGCGACCAACGCCAGCGAGATCAGCTTGGCCTGGGCGCTCATGTCAGTGAACTCGCAATCCAGCATCAGTTCTAGGCGGTGCTCACTGGGGAACGGCAGGCAATACGCCGCCCAATCGTCGAGGATTTTTCGGCGACGTTCAAACATGTCTGTGCGTAGGTAGGCCTGCTCCACCTTACTGCCTACCTTATGTGACAAGGCCATCTCAGCGACCTCGCTGGGATAGTGTGTCAGCTCGGCGGCCCAGTCTCGGAAGCAGGAACGAAAACCATGCACGGTGATGTCTTCGCGGTTCATGCGCCGAAGCATCATCAGCATCGACATATTGGAAATGGGGCGGCCCGCACGATTGCCGGGAAAGACCCAGGTGTCATTCATCCCCCGCTGCTGCTCCAAAATCACCTGCATCGCCGGTACCAACGGCACCCGATGAGGCCGCTTACGCTTCATCCGCACCGCAGGGATCGTCCAGACTCGATGAGTCCAGTCAAACTCGCTCCACTCGGCGCCAAGCACTTCGCTGGTTCGACAGGCACTGAGCACGGTGAGCTTTAACGCCAGCGCCGAAGCCGAAGCTTCCCCATGGGTATCAAGCGCACGCAAGAATTGCGCAATTTCTACGTGCGGCAACGCGGCATGGTGCTTGATCGCACGTACCGCCGTGCGTTGCGGCAACAACTCCTGTAGATGGCCCCGCCAACAGGCCGGATTGTCGCCCTCTCGATATCCCTGCACCTTGGCCCAGGACAGAATGCGCTCCAGCCGTCCGCGCAAGCGCGACGCCGACTCGGGGATGGTCAGCCAAATGGGTTCCAGCACCTGCAGGACCTGAGCCGTCTCAATGAACTTGACCTTGAGCGAGCCGATCAGCGGATAGGCGTACGTCGCCAGGGTGTTTTCCCATTGCTGGCGGTGCTTGGCATGCTTCCAAGAAGGTGCACGCATTTCGATGTAGGCCTTGGCGCAGGTTTCAAAGTCCGGGCTACTGAGCTGCTCCAACTGCTTGAGCTGCACACTCTCTCGACGCTTCTCCACTGGATCAATGCCATTGAGCACACACCAGCGTGCCTCCTTGGCCAGCTCCCGGGCCTGCTCCAGACTCACCGTACGGGCCGAGCCCAACCCCATCCACCGCGTGATCGCTTGCCGCTCGACCCGGAACAACCAGCTTTTGCCATTGGCCTTGGACACCTGCAGGTACAGGTTGCCGCCATCGCTGTAGCGACCCGGCTTGGTCAGCCGGGTCACTTTCAAGGCCGTCAGTTTGTTATAGCCACGAGGCATAGTGCACCTCCGCCCCTGCCTACCGGTACAAGCTTCTCGGCGTACCGAAGGGCAGGGTTTCACCCATCACACCAGGGGAGTCATGCCTCATCCAGATAGCCCGTCAGGGACTCGGACAAGCAGTACAACGACCAGGCTTGCATTAAGTGCCAGCGTTCGCGTAAAGACTCGGTGTTTGCCGCAGGCTCGCAAGGGTCCGTCGAGGCATCATGACCCAGGGCCTTGCAGATCAAAGGCTGCGAGTAACGGCCTTGGTCAACGGCCCAGTCAAAAAAGCAGAGTCGAAAATCACGCGGCACGATCGCCTTATACCCCATGCGACGAAGCAATGCGGAGATCTGCAAGACGGCCCAAGAACGCGCCCAGGAACGGGGTAAAAGACACTCTTCGTCCAAGCCACGCAGGCTTATCAACACCGTGGCCATGGCCGGCACAAAGGGAACTATATGCGTCCGGCCGGACTTGGTGTTGGCCGCCGGAATTGTCCACCTCAGGGTTCGCCAATCAATGTCCTGCCAACGAGCATTCATCACCTCGGTGGGTCGGCAGGCGGACAAGATGATCAACTGAAGCACTCGCGCCGCCACCTCGGGACGCAGTTGCAGCTCGTTTAATAGACCGGGCACCTTACCGTAGTGAAGCCGCGGGGACCGACTCTCCAAGCGTTTGGCAATGTTACGTTGCATGCCACACCTCCATTGAGTAGGCGCCGGCAGGAACGTCCAGGTCCTTTCCTCCGACCGGCAAACAGACCGACCCAAATCCGTGGTCGGCAGATTAAAGATTACGCAGCCTCTTGCAGCGTCAAGCCCTCAGCCCGTTCTAGGCATCCGAGGGCAAATCGAAGGCCTGCACTACCTGTGACGCACTGTCGGCATCCCGCTCACGCTCCATCGCACCGCCAGAGCGTGCCACGACGCCTATTCCGAGTTGCGCCAACAGGCCCTCGTAGGCCAGAAAGCGCAGACGATTGACCCGCTTCGGCCCTTTGTTAAAACGCATCAGATCGTCGTACAGACGCGGGTTGTCCTCACGCGCAATCTCAAACAACAGCCGCACCGAGGGCGACGACGCGCCAGGCTGTGTCATACCACACCTCCCTGCCCGGTTTTTCCGGATTGCCTCACAGTACGGGAATAGTCCATTCCCGCGATCTGATAGCCGCGCAGGTTGGCATACAGCGGCTCTTTGACCTCAAGCACTCGGTGCCGGGAGAACGCGTCCTTGACCGCTTTCTTGAACAGGTAGGCCCCGCCGCCGACCAGGATCACGTTCTGCACGTCATAGCTCTCACCGACCCGGCGCAGCATCGCGCCCACGGCTTGGCGGGCGACGCTGTCCACCACCGGGCGCATGCGCGCCAGGCTATAAGCCTGCTGAAAAATGGGCACCGCCTTGCCCCGGCGCAATGCCTGATCGATCACCTCCAACTGCGTGTACGGCTGTCCGATTTCCTGGCTGATGTCGTCGGCGATGATCTGCAGGATGTCGATCACCCCACGGTTCACCGAGTGGCTGCGCTTGGACGACAGCTTCATGCCACGCGCCACCAGCCAGTCGAAAGTGCGCGCCCCAGGATCGATAACCAGGCTGAACTCCTGCTCCATCGCTATTACCCGGTTCTGCTGGGTGGCGTAATCGATCAGCGCGCCATTGGGTTGGGCCATGGCCAAGGCCTTGCGCACTTGCACGGTTTTACCCGCGCCCAGGTCATGGCTGCCGGTCATCAGCTTTTCCAGCTTGGCCTTTTGCGTCACATACAAGGCCACCGGCAAGCCCACCACCAGCAGGTCGATGTGCTCAACCTTCATCAGCCGTAGGGCGCCACGGGCCAGGGCCAGGTACTCGGGGGTGTCGATATAGCTGTCGTGGATCTGCGCGGCACGGAAGCTGTCGGCGGCCAGTTGCACGTCGGGGCCGACCTCGTAGAACAGCTCACCGATGGGGATGGCCACGGTGCGACGACGATCCGCACCCAGCGTGCCCGCCGGGTCACGGGATGAGGGATAGGCCAGGGAGGGAAAGTGCGCGCAGCGAATGGCGTCGCCGTCCTGCCCCGTGACGTATTTCGTATAGCCGTAGCCCACGTCGATGGCGCGGACGATCATGTTCATGGCAGTACTCCTGCGAACAGACAATGCCTGAGCGTCATCAAGCGACGCCCTTTGGTAAGCCACGTTCCCGCCGTTAACTGCGACTGGGGCTAGACTGGCCCTGCACTGTATTCACGGCGACCATGGCACTCCCACCTAAGCTCGCACGCCAATCGCAGCGGTCAACCGCTCCACTGCGACCGATGCCCTCTTCCGTCTCGATCCGCCAACGAGCATTCCGCTCGGTCTGCCGGCACGTTCGAAACCAGAGGCCCAATCAACAGCGGTCAAGTCCCCGCTGCGTCTGGCCTGATACGCCTAGCGTAAAATAAATCGTCCTCAAGGCCATGTTGCAAACCTGCACTCGCCCGGCGTATGCCTGCGCTTTGGCCGCGCTGGCAGGGCGTCGGCGCTTGACCGGCTACATGGCCTGCGGTCAACTGCAAGCGTTCCACGCCTCCTGCGGCGGCTTCATCGCGAAGCGACCAGGCGTTGCGAGCGTCAATCGCCTTAGCCCGTGTCACACTGGCCCCCGAGGCCAGCCGATCTGTATTCCTGTCCTCGCTGCCGATGCCCTGCTCGCTGAAGCACGCTCGGCCTGCTGTCGCCGTGACGATCTGGAATCGTCCGCCGCGTCCCGTCCTCAACCTGAGCCCGCGTTGAACGCAGCGTGCGGTGTGAACGCCCATAGGGCGCCCCGCACGTTCTTGCCCAGACCTTCGACACCGCCCCGTACTTCGGTCAGGGGCGGCCCCCGGCGAAGGGAGGACGCTACTTTCAGTGTCGATCCCCACTGCACACGACCGGCTCGACTGGTCGTCGATGGCGAGTGCCCTTGAGGCCTGCGTCATCCCCATCCTTGGACGTTGCTTAACCGCACAACCGAGTCGGATCACCCGTTCCATTTTTAAGCACGACCGAGTCTGATGCGGCCTGATGGCTGCACAGGACACCCTTGGGGGAAAACCACCACCCGCCGTTCATTGACTGCGTTGGAGGACCAACATGACCCACCCTCTCCGTCCAGCACCGGCACCCACGCGCCGCTCGGCATGGGCGGGGCTGACGCCGCAGCAGGTACTGGATCGCTACCCACCTGGGCGCTGTGACCCACTGCGGGTGCTGGAGGTGTTGATCGAGTTGTTCAATACGCAGCACACGGCGCGGGAAAAGACCGTGTCGCACAAAACCCGGCACGAACGGGCAGCGTTTTTGCGGCGTTTCTACGTAGACCTGCGTGCCAAGGCCGGTTTCAACACCCTGCCGGATCCGCGTCGCCTGCGGCAAAAGCACCTGCGTGCCATGGCCGGCGTGTGGTCGGCAGAAGGCTTGGCCGCCGCTACGATCCAGACGTACCTGAGCTTTCTGCGTGGATTGGCGTGCTGGGTGGGCAAGCCGGGGCTGGTGCGCGCACCGGCGTTCTACGGGCTGACGCCCACCGAGTACCGGCGACACGAAAACGCCCTGTACGACCATAGTTGGTCGGCACAGGGCGTGGTGGCGGAAACCGTAATTGAGCAGGTGCAGGCATTCGACCGGTATGTCGGCGCCGCGTTGCGGCTGATCCTGGCGTTTGGCCTACGCCGCAAGGAGTCGGTGCTGTGTCGGCCCTTTGCACATGCCCAGGAACATCCCGTACAGGGGCTTTGCCTACGCGTCACCGGCAAAGGCGGACGGGTGCGTTGGTTGCCGGTTGATTCGCCAGCACGGCGAGACGCGCTGACTGAAGCGCAACAGGTGGTCAGCCACACGGACGCGCCGCTGGGTGACCCGACCCGTGATCTGCGCGCCAACCTGCGGCGTTTTGACTATGTGATGGCGAAATTCGGGCTAACGCACGCGGTGCGCGGCGTCACCGCCCATGGCCTGCGGCATCAAGTGTTGATTGAACGCTATGAGACGCTGACTGGGGTTGCGCCCCCCGTACGGGGATCACCCGACGCTATCCCGCGTGATCAAGACCTGGCGGCGCGCCGCACCGTCGCGGAGCTGGCGGGCCATGCTCGGCCCCGCGCATCGGGCGCCTATCTTGGCGGTACGGGCAGAGGTCGACGGCGAAAGACACCGACATGACGGAATGCCGAGGGCAACGCTTGGTAGCGTCGCCCTTGGCCCCCTCGATCAGACGGACTCCAGCGATTCAGTCTCGGCCTGAGGCTCAAAATCAGGCTCGCTTTCGGCAGTGTCGGTGTGTCGGCGCAGGCACGCCGGCAGCCAACCAAGCCCTGCCACCAGTTGCTCGGCTTGCAGCGCACACAGTTCCTTCTTCAAGCCTTCCAGCGGGCACGCCGCCCGCGTATCCACCGCCTCGCTTACCACCGCGACAATCCGCTGCTTGGCCACATGCTTGAAATAGCCCGCAGCGGTCGGCTGCCACCACTGCGTCATGTCCAACGCCACCGCGTCGGCCACGGCATCGGTGCAATAGTGGTCCGATTCCACGCTGTAGATCCCGGTCAAGGCACGGGCCACCAGCAGCGCCAACAGTTGCAGTACCTGCGCTTGCGGCTGCCCCAGCAACCACGGCACCAGGTTGCTCAGCGTCAGGTCGTTGGGCAATCCGTCCTGCCAGCGGGTGCTGGCAGCATCCACCGCCGCCAGCGCCGGGCAATGCTCCTGCCCCTCCAACGTCTTGAGCAGTTCCGGTTGACTGTCGGTCAGTTGAATCGCCAGGGGCTGGCTCGACAACGAAAAGCGGTAATCGTGGCAAGCGAACACCTGTTGCACCAACTGCGCGGTCAACACCGCCAATGCCACCTCTGGACGCTGGATCAGTTCGGCCTGCAGCGCAGTAACCCGATGCGCGGTCAGGCAGCGCATCAAGTCTTTGCTATGCACCGCCCGCGACGGCGCCTCGACGATAGCCTCGGCACTGCCTTCTTGGTCCTCCCCGTCCTCGACAGGACCGCCGCTCTGGGCTGAAGTCGGTGCAGCGCGTGCCCCAGGCCGGACCAAACCATATTTCACTGCGGGGGTGCCATCCTGGTCCACAAACACCACGCAGCCGGCCTGCGCCTTAACCGCCTCGGGCCAGTGCAGGCGAGCGAGCCCGGCGGCCTCTTGCTCGGACTCCAACGCATCAAGGCTGTCCCTGAGCGACTGGCAGGCCTCCTCATCTTCGTCCTCATCCATGTTCTCCAACTGCTCGGCTAACGCAGCTATCTGCGCCTCACATTCCTCCCGCCGCTGCGCCTCGTCAGGGGTCGGCTCGCGCTCCTGCGCGTGCAGACGAACGAATCCCCCATAGGTGCCGTAGTCATAGCGCAACTGCGTGTCGACCCAGCGCCATCCCTCGGCCTGCAACTGTGTCGCCGTGTGCGCCAAGCGTTGCAACGCCAACTGCTCCAGCAGCGGGCGATCGCTCAGGTAGGCCGTACCTGCATCGCTGAACAGATCGGGGCGCACCTTACCGCCTGCCTGTTCGTAGGCCTCCAAGGTCACCCAGCGCACCAGCCGATCAGTCGAGGGGAGTTCGTCTTGGGTCAGCAGTGCGCGCAGTTGGCTGACCTGTCGATTCCAGATCGGCAAGGCATCCCACGCCTGCTCTTGCCGGGCATGGTCATCGACCGAGGCCAACACCATCAGATATTCGAGTTCAATCTCGCCCTCGCGGTACAACGCCATCAGCTTTGGCGCCACCCGCGCCAGCTTCATACGCCGCTTCACCACTAACGGTGTGACACCAAAACATGCGGCCACGTCTTCGACCGAACGGCCTTCCTCGATCAATTTGGCGAAGGCATCAAATTCCTCGGCCGGGTGCATCGGTACGTGATGATGGTTCTCGGCCAGACTGATCAACAGCGCCTGCTCGGCCGACACCAGCAGCACGGGCACCGGGTGGTTCTCCGGCCAATCGCCCGCGCTGACCAACTGGCCCATGGCCCGCCAGCGCCGCCCGCCGCCACACACGGCAAAGCGGCCACGCGCACGCTCGACAACGATCAGGTTCTCCAGCAGCCCCAACGCCTTGATCGAAGCGGCCAATTCATCCAGTCCGATCAACGCCGTGCCCTGCGCTGGCCGCGCTTGATAGGTTGGGGGGAGAAAGAGTTTGTGGTATGGCACGGTCCGGCGCGGGGCATTCGCCACCATCGCTTCAAATTGTTGTTTCGAGAGTTTCATACGACTGTCTCCTGCGAAGTTGAACGCCGCCAGCCACCGGGCTGGCCGGTAGGTTCAGCATCGCGCCGAAACGGTGCCGCTCAAGGGGCGAGCGTTGAACAGAGGGCTGTCGCCGCCCAGTGAACAGCCGCTAAGATGCGAGCCTCGGTCGCCAAGAGGAATTCCTACGGATGAGCAAAGGCATCAAGATGTTGTCGGCAGTGGATGCACAGGGAGCTTCCTACACCGTCGATCAGTTGCAGGCGCGCTACGAGAATGCGCAGAGCATCCCCGCGCTGTTTTGCGACGATGCTAAATGTGGGCATGCCGTGCGCTTCGTGAAATGGCACACGCAAAACCGCAAAGGCCGCGTGACACCGATTCAGGTGCCCGCCTATATCGGCTTGAGCCGCGACTCCGACCATGTGCTGGGCTGCCGCTACGATGCGCCCGGTCGTTTGAAGTTGATCCTGGCCGCCGCCTCTGACCCAAACTTCCTGCATGCCCTGGATGACGGCAAGCGCGAGCTGCGACTGCTGATCCTGCATCAGGGGTTACAGGGACGTGGTGCTTCCGGCAATCCCGCTGCGCCCCGGCCTTTGCCGCCGGGTGGCGCCGCCGCGCAACGTCCGACCGGTTTCCGTGCAACCAAGGAGCAACTGGACAGCTATCTGCGCACTACCACGGATTTGTTGGCACTGCGCGCCGCTTGCGAGGACGATGACCTGTTGGCTGCGAACCTGACGTTGAGGCTCGGTAAGCGCCGCATCGCGTGGCACGATTTTCTGTATGAATCGGGTCGATATGACGAGGTGTGGGAGAAACTGGCGCCAGAGGGCGGCGGCCATGCGCTGCCGTTGGCGATCATCGGCACCGTCAAATCACACAAGATGCCACCTGCCGATGCCACCTACACCACCACGTACTTGAACTGCGAGTCGCAGCTCAACCGCACCGATGACCCGAATCGTCGCGAGTACTTCGAAGTCAGTGTTGGCCATGCTGACGCTGAGTGGCTCCAGCAGTTTGCCGTGGGCAGCCAGCTCATCCTGTTTGGGCTATGGAAACGCGGTTCGACCAGCGAATCGAGCAAGCCGCATCCGCGTGAGGAAGGTCGGATCATGACGTACGTGACCCATAAGCTCCGCCTGTCTCTCGCATCTAAGCGGCAACTGGCACCTGTGCGCTAAGCACTGCACCAATCTCTGGGAATGTAGATTGCCATGTATTTGCTAGACCTGTTGACGCTGCAAGAGCCGAGCTTCAACGCCGCCAACGCCAAAGTCCATCTGGCACGCCACAACAGTGTCGATGCCCCCATGGACGTCTACCTTCGGGGTGAGTTCGATGAGTGGCAGCGTTGGCAAAGCCGGCGCAATTTCGAACGCGAATGGGTGGTTTCCCTGGTGCAGGACAGCGCCGACAACACCCGCTGGCTGTTCGTCGGGCTGTTCCGCCCCACTGGCTGCGAGCCCCGCCCCGAACCCAAGCCGCACTTCTTTTACAGCCTGGAGCGAGTGCCTACGACGGTTGAGTTTGAGGGTCGTCTGTTCCTGCGTAGCCGCTACAAGGAGCGCCAGACCTACGTCTATGGCGAAACCGTCGCGCAAGACCTGATCCTTGAAGAGCTGCTCCCCGAACGGGTGAGCATTGGTCGGTTCCCCGGCTTCAAGCGGGTCAACATCAGCAAGGCCGAACTGGATCTGATTGTGCGACACAACCTAGAGTCATGGCGTACCGCGCTGTCAGCGGTGAAAGGTGTCTACCTGATCACAGACACCAGTAATGGCAAGCTGTATGTCGGCAAGGCAGATGGCGAACAGGGGATCTGGGGGCGTTGGTGCACTTATGCAGCCAATGGGCATGGTCACAACAAGGCGCTGGTGGAGGAGCTGGGGTCGGTTGCGCAGCGACAGCAGGACTTCCAGTTCGCCGTGCTGGAGATTGCCGATCTGCAGTCCACACCGCAGGAAATTGCCAAGCGCGAGAGCCACTGGAAAGAGGTGCTAATGTCGCGGGTGTTCGGCTACAACCAAAATTGAATAGGGCCGTATCGCGGATCACGACCCCGTATTGCCCGCCTTCAACAACGAGGCGGCCCGACGTTGGGCGAAATGCGCTTCGACCTCTGCGGCGGTGAACACCTCACCGGCACGTACCGACGCAAGGGCGCGCTCAACCTTCTGCCGAAACCAGGCGTCGTAGCTTGCTTGCTCAGTCTGCTGCTGCACCACCGCGCACATGAAGTCGCACAGCAACTGCGAAGTGCTGCAGTCCAGTGCCTTGGCTGCCTGGGTAAAGGCAGTTTTCAGCTCATCATCAACCTGGATGACGATGGTTGCCTCAGACATGATGACCTCCCGGATTGAAGGCGGTGTACAGGGGTAAAACGGTCCAGAGCCAAGCATACTGCCGATCCTGCCCGTCCGCCAAACTGGCCCAGCAACTCCCCCCAACTCGGCCCCCTTTAGCCCCTAGTGAGGGTTTAGGCCTTGAGCCTGGGCTCCAACCAGCTCTATTCTGACGGGGCTACTCGCAGGCATCGTGCCTGCTCAGCCTTCAGCCGCGCTTCGGCGCCCTGAAGCCCAGCCCTGCTGGCGTCGCAGTCGTCACCTGCCTTACTGAGCGTTACCTGTCGGCCCTACGTGTGTCGACATTGAGTTGCGAGGCTCTGCCGTATAAGAGCTTCAGTCATTGCGATCCGTCGGTGTCGGCTGAGGATCGCGCGTTGGTCAGTTGCAGTGGACCAACCCGAGGAAGGCCCCTGTTCATCAGAAGAGGGGCCTTCGCCTTTCAGGCCTACCCATGCCTTGATTACCCCCCACTTCACCCCAACCGGGAATCTACCTATTCCCGGCCGGGAAGCGGTGTGCCCTGGTGTCTCTACAGGAGCCTCACGATGTCACCCACCCACCGCCCCTACCGTCACGGCATCAGCCGTGAAGAAGAGAAACTGTGGATCGGTTTTTATCAACGCATCCACCGCGACCCGACGCTGGCCAACGAACTGCTGACGCTGATGAAGCATGATGCGGTCATGCGCCGCGAGCATCTTGCGCTGTACCTGTGCTGCCGCGAGTCATTGCGCATCGCCCAGCAACGTCAACTGCGCGACCAGCAAATCGCCCGGGTGGTGAACCTGGTGCTGCTGGGCCCTTGGCGAGCCCTACGCCGCGCGTGGCGGCGCGGCGGGGATATCGCTGTGCAATGCCTGCCGGAAATGATCGCCTCCGCCCCACCACGACCCGAGCCACTGCCGCCGCCCAAGGCCGTCAGTGCACGCAAGCGCCGATCGTCGCCCGCCGGCAAGGCAAACGGCAACGCGACGCCGACTGAGGCAGTCTAATCACTGTCCCGCCGACGCACGCCCCTCACCCGGCGTGCGTCATTTACTGCCGTTCCAGCGCACGTTGCGCTGGCCACCGAGACCCGAAGGGCGCACCGCCCTGGCGGGAGGGCGCCCTTCATTGACTGATGAAGGAGTGCCTTATGTCCCCGTATCGAGCTTACCTGCGATTCCCGGCTTGGCTGTGCCGGTGGCTTTGCCCAGCCAAACCCAGCGACCAGCAGACGCGGCGTGTCGCCAGCCTGCGCCGGTTGCGTGAACCCTTGGTGGTGGTTTCGACCGCGCACCTGAGCGACGCCACCTTCACCCGGCTCAGGACCAACCAGCTGTCAGTGCAGACCTATGTGCATGCCTACGGCGCCTTCCTCTACCTGGGCCGCACACTGGAGATTGCGCCGGAGGAAACCGATCTGCGTGAAATCGTGGAAGCGAGCATCCAGGCCGAGGTGGCGTGGCTGGGGTTCGATGTAGAAGGCGCAGTGGCCGATGGATGGCCGCTGTTTCGCGACCCTGCGGAAGAACGCCTGCTTTGAGGGTGCACCCATGCGGCGCCTGCCTATAGGCGCCGCAGTTGCATCCTGCAATACCGTACCAACTGCGGCGGAAGCTTGAAACTGGCGTCCGTCGTTGACGAATGTCCTCTCGCTAGTCGTATGCCTGTGTCCTATCCGATAACAGCGCGCGCATGCGCTCGACGCGACGTTGGGCAGTGCCCAGACAGCCGTTCATCAGCGCCAAGGCTCTCTCGATCTGCTCCGGCGGGACAAGTTGTGACTGCAGCCGCACTTGGCGCTCATACAACTGTGCCCGGACCTGCAACAGTCGCGCTCGCTCCGCCTCGGCTTGTGCATGCAACGTTCGCAACCCCGCACGCGGGCACCGCGCCGCCACGACCGCATCAACCTGTGCCAGCTCATCCAGCAATCGCGCCTGCTCCTGCGCCAATCGCTCGCTCTCGGCTCGCAGCGCAACCAGCTCCCGCGCCCGTGCCTGGGCGCGACGCATCCGCGCTTGCCACTGCTGCAACGCCCATTCGGCCAACGGCAAGCGGTGTTGAGCCCATGCCCGGCGTAACAGGGGGTGCCGATCCGGGAAACGCACGACCCGCAGCATCACGCCCTCCTACCAGCGGCCCGCGCCAGCTCGGTTTCAATCTTGTCCGCATACCCTTCCGGGTCCTGGCGATAACGCTCCAGCTCATCCCAGGCCCGCCGTCGGCCCTGGCGATTGAGCTTCCACCCCGTGCCCCAACGTCGATCGGCATACGCGCCGTAGCGGTCCGGGTCCAGGCCAAACGTCTCGGCCAGCGCCAGTACCTGATCGTGGCTGGGGGATTCGTCGCTGTTAATCGCCGAAGGCTTGGGCAATGGCGCAACAGCTGTCGGCACCTCGGCAGGAACCTCACGCACCGGCTCGCTGGCCAGTACCTGCGTAGCACCCTCAGCTTGCATCAGGCAGGTATCCGGATCGTCTCGTTCACGCAGCAACGCCGTCACGTCCACCGGCGCCTCAAGTTTGATGATCCATTGCGGCACTCGTACCGGCTGGCCGTCCTCATCGATATGCGCGACGTCACGCAACTGCTTGCTCAGGTAAAACGGCGTGCGCTCCCGATCAAGAAACCCGGAGATACGTCCACCGCGCAGAAAGCTGATGGTTTCGAAGGTCTGAATCGCCTCATTCAGTGCATAGAAGCTGCGGGTGTGCAGTTCAAACACGCTGACCGAGCGGATGCCGGGGATAAAGAACAGGAAGCGGCCATCCAGATTGCATTCCCGGGCCTGATACTGCGGGCAGGCCTCCGGGTTGCAGATCCCACCGTTGTCGGCCCGCAGCATCGGTTGGCGCCCCCCGAACGGTCGTACGGGCCGCGCGCCTTGCCCGTTCGGCAACGGCGCCGGGCACCAGCACTGGCGGGTGCGGCCATCGGCCGAATACTGTGACCAATACCGTTTTTCACGCGAGCCCCACACCGCCAGTTGGTGCGGCATCACCGTGGGCCAGTGATCGGACGGGAACACCACCGGGAAGCGGTACAGCCGGCGTTCGCCATCCCCGCGTGTCTCGCCGTAAGCCTCCAGAATCTGCTGGGCCAGCAGCGGGTTGGCGAAGTCTTGCGCCCGCACGGTGAACCACGGCACATTGCGCGGCACCAAGGGATGCTTCAGCGTGGGAATGGCGGTAAGGATAGCGGCTTCGATTTCGTCGAACGATTGACCGGCAGCAACGCCCTGGTCATACAGCGATTGCGCTTGCGGTTGTTGCGCTGCGTGCTTGGTCAGCACTTTGATGCCGGCGCGGATCTTGCCGCAGATGGGTAGACGTGAGCCCGAACGACCAAGCAACACGGGGCTTGAGGGGGGCGGGGGAACCAGTGTGGTGGTGTTCATTGGGCGAATCCTGGTGGTGATGGAAATCCAACTCACCACTAGGTTCACACCGGATTACGTGGACTCAACCCCTCACAACGCCACTGAACAATGAATCACTTCCCCGCTTGGCGCCCAACCTGCGATTCATACAACCAAGAACTGTCCCCTTACCGTCTTTCAGTGTGTTGACCGCCGCATCGCGTAGTCTTTATCAATCTTCCCGGTTGTCGCGCCCACCCCAGCATTAACCATCGCCGGCCGCACCCACACCGTCCGCTCTTCCAACCGTCGGACGTGCCCGCGCCGCAGATGCGCGCGCGGCGAAGCGTGCTGCCCACCGCCGCTCGAAACATCGGTTGAACGCGGTGCTCTGATCTGGAGCACGCGGTAGCTGAAGAGTGGTGGTTTTCCTTTTCCCTGGCGCTTGCGATTGATCAACTTCGGTGCGGCGATCTCTGCCGTGGTGACATTGGCGCAGTTGAGCACCACGCAGGTTTGCAACAGCATCGATACTTCATCACGCGCATCAGACAGGACTCTTGCGGCCAGTTCGTTTCCCGTAGAGTGCTCCAGTGCTTCAGCGCAAATCTCCGGCAGCAGTAGGAAGGGGGATACGCGAAACTGGCGCAGTTTGCGTAGCGGCACACCCGCAGCAATATAGGGTTCGGTCAGTAGCTGATTGGTCAGGCTGGCCTCTCCAGGAGAATAGTCACTGACTTCGTTGTCATGTGGCACGAAGGCACCGCCCATTGGCAGACTCCAAAGCCCGGCACGATCATCCCAGAACAGCGGGATAACGATCACCCCGCCGTGCTCTTCGTTTAGAAACTCCCGAGTATCCGGCAGCCAAACGGCCACTTCCGCGGACATCGTCAAGCACAGGGCGATGCGTTTGGATGAGCGGATGCCACCGTATTTGTCACCACCGGCTGCGTCCGGCCAGACCCAAGGGGCTTCAAGGGCGACCACGGGGTACGGCAGACGCGCCATATCGACATGCGCCTGACGCAGCTCGCTCATGTCGACCAATTCGGCACAGTTAGGCAGCAGGAACTTCACGCTGTCGCGCAGCTGCTTCACGACAAACGTATGGGCCATACGAGTACCGGGGAGGTGCATACCTAGTAGGGGCAAGCACGCCTCCAGCTGCTCCAGGGCCTGAGTCGAATAGTTCAAGCTGCGGACTTTATCGCTCTTATCCATCATGCGGTACTCCTCAGCGTTGCGTGACGCTGTCAGTAGCCTTTTTCCTGCCGCGCTCTTCCAGTAACGTCCTCGGCAACACAAACCCGTCGAAACTGCGCTGGGTAATCGGGTTGTTGGCCTTCTCTGCACCAATGCGATAACGCATCAGCCCATCAGCAATGGCAAAGGTCAGGTCCACGCTGGTGTCGGTGCGGCCATTAAGGTGCCCGCGACTAAGCAGCCGAAACAGTGACCACGGCCCGCGATAGCTCAGGCTGGCGGTGTTGCCCGTGCTGTGTACCAGCGTCAGTTGGCTGCCATTGGTGTTGCCCAGGCTGTTGGGCCACACCAGCCCGGTACGTTGCGGCGCGCCGTGCTGATAGGGGATCAGTTGCCCGTCGACGCTGAGCATGCTGCTCAGGCGGGTGGCGCTGAGGGCCAGGGGTTCGATGGTGAGTTGCACGGCCAGGTGGCCGCGATGGTTGAAAAAGGTGTCGCGGATGCGCTCGACCTTTTTCAGTTGTTCCAGCACATCGCTGCGCACCAGGTAACCGCCGAGGCTGTCGGAGTACAGGGCGTCGAGGTTGTCCTTGAGGAACACGTTCAGGTATTGATCGTGGAACTGCTGCAGGCGCCCCTGCGGGCCGAAGAAGGCTTCGAAGTCTTCCAGCGAGGCGTCCTCGCCGCTGGCCTTGAACGGGTAGCGACCTGCCAGGCGGTCGCGGTAGAAGCTGTAGATTTCACTGTCCCAGCGTTTTTCCAGTTCGCGCAAGGCGGCAATGACCAGTACCTGCGAGGTCTGGTCGGCGAGTTTTTTGACCTGCTGGTTCAGTGGTTCGGGCAGGCCCACGGCGACGCGTTGCAGGTTGGCGATAGGGTCGGCACCGCCCAGGGAGAAGCGGTTGAGCACGGTTTTCAGCGCCGCCTTGCCGTGATCGGGATTGTCGTGCACGGCCTTGGCGTAATCGTAGACGGCGCTGACCGAACGCAGGCTTTCTTCGTAATAAGACGGCTGCTCGCCTCGCGCGGTGATCAGCTCGGCCAGGCTGGAGAACGCACGCCGGATGCCAGCGGCTTGTTGTTGGCCGTCCGATACCTTGTCCAGTGCGAGCGGTGCCTGCCCTTCGGCCAAGGGCACCGACGGGTAGATCACGCTGTTGTCGCGCAGGGTTTCCAGCAGGCGCCGCAGGGGGGCGGCCGGGCCGGTGACTTGTTCCAGTACCGCCACGCCGTGGCTGAGGTCGTCAAAGTCAGTGACCGCAAACTGATTCAGTGCGCGGCGCCAGCTGTCGACATAGTCGGCGCTGTACAGGGCGCGGATCCGTTGGGTTAGCACTTTGCGGTCTTCGTCGGAATAGTCCAGGCGTTGGCGTTCGCCGAGCACCCACTGGTCGATCATGGCCAGTTCGATGATGCCCTCGGTGCCGGGCTCGAAGTAGTCCTTGAAGCCCTTGGCGGTGAGCAGCGGCGGCAATTGCAGGCCGCTGCCCTCTTGGCCGGTGCTCAGTGGACGGTAGACGATATCGAACGCGGGACCGACCTCGTTGCGCAGATCCAGCGGGCGATGCAGGCGCTCCAGGGCATCCTGTTTCAGGCTCATGTAGACCCGTTCGGCCATAGGCAACTGGCGCAATTGCTGTTGCACCTGGGTGATGCGCTCTCGGTAGTGCGGCAGATCGGCGTCGGCATATTTCAGCGCGTAACCCAGGTGCCCCATCAAGTCGGCCTGCAACTGGCCCTGGCCCGGATAGGCGCGCTGCCACTGTTTGGCGACCCACTCTTCGACGATGGCCGGGCGGCGGTTTTGGCGTTCTTCGAGCATGCGGTAAACACGCAGGGCTGCCAGTTGTTGATTACTGCCGGCAGGCGCCGTGTTGATCGCCTCCAGCACACCACCCGCAATCGCCGGCAGGAAGCGTTTGGACAGCAAATTCAGATAGGCCTCATCCACTGTCGGCCCAATCGCCCTCCCCTGATACAGCCCCATATCCGACAGCAACGGCCACGCCTCGCGGTAGTCGCCGTACACCAGCACCGCATCACGAATCTGGTCAAGAGGCACCAGCAGGTTGCGACCGGTGGTGTCGACCCTGGCGTCGATGTCCCGGCCACTGAAATCCTGGCTCTTGGCCAGGACGTTGGCAGCCTTATCGCGGTTGATATTGAAGTAAAACTGCCAGGTTGCGATGACTATGAAGCAACCCAAGGACGCGACGCTGAACCCGGCGATCAGCAGTCGCCGCTTATTACGCGCCACCTTGATGTTGTCGCCCGCCAAGCCCGCTTCGGGGTAGATCACCCGTTGGAAGAGTTGCTGGGCAAAGTAAATCGCCGTACCACCGGCCGGTTTGACCTCGGGGGGCGGTGGCGGCAGTTGATAGGCTTGCCCTGCTTCTTTGACGAAAGCATTGCTCAGGGTGCCTTGTTGTAAGACCGAGGAGAAATACAGCCCACGCACCAGCGCCGGGGTGGTGAAACGATCACTGCCGAGCATTTCACTCAGGAAGCCGAACAGTGCCGGGCGTAGGCCCGCCATCTGGTGCACCAGCGCCTGCAAGCGATCGCGTTCGGTCAGACCGGATGACGTCCTGACGCCGTCGAAAATCTGCTCACTGAGGCAGGCAACAAAGGTTTGGTATTGGCGCGTCAGTTCCGCCAGCCAGGCATCGAAATCATCCACCGCGTCCAGGCTGAAGGTGAAGCCCAATAGGTCTTCACGCCCACTGCGCGACAACCGGGCGAAGAATTCTTCGAAGCCTTCCAATAGATCAAATTTGCTCAACGTCACGTACACCGGCAGGCGCGTTCCCAACTGGCGCGTCAGCTCAAACAACCGGGTGCGCAGCAGGTTGGCGTGGGCCTTGCGCTGTTCAGGACGTTGCGCCAACAAGGCCTGCACATCGATCACCAATACCACCCCATTCAGCGCCCGACGACTGCGGTTGCGTGCCAGCCAGTCGAGCAAGTGCAGCCATAGGCGTGGATGGGTACCAGCAGGCAATACCGGTTTGACCTTGCCCTGCTGCTCAACGTTTTCAGCGGGTGCGTGCGGATGACTGAGGAACTCACCGGGTGGGTCGATCAACACAGCCTCGTCACCAATCCACCAATCCACCGGATAGGCCAGTTGCTCTTCCTGGTGCGCCCTGACCCCAGCCTTGGTCACATGGGACAAGGCAAAGCTTTGGTTGGAGCGGGTGATCAGGCTGGTCTTGCCGGCATTTTCCTCACCCAGCACCAGATACCACGGCAGTTGATAGAGCGAACGGCGGCGCTCCATGTTGTTCAGCAAGTTGCCCAGGCTACGGTCCAGTGCTCGCTCCTGCGCTTCGACATACGGCAGGCAAGGGTCGGCTTGCACTGCGGCTTCATGTTGGCGTTCAAGCTGCAGCCGGTGGTAACGATTACGCACCCGCCATGCCCAGATCAGCAACGGCACCACCAGCACCACGACACTGGCCGAGATACGCAGCGACAATTCACTCAGCGGCCGACGCTCACGCCAAGTCCACTGCGGGCCCAACCACCAGATGGTGATCAACAAAAACACCACGCCCAGCAGCACCAGTACGGGCACCGCCTGCTTGAACTGACGCAGCACCGGCAGGCCCCAGCGTTTGAGGTAACCCCAGACAATCCCCATAAATCGCTCCTACTCCTTAACCGCTTTGATCAAATGACTGTCGTCGATGGGTTGCGCCACTTTCCGGTACAACTCCGGCTCCCAGCCCTGCGCCGTAGTCTCGCGCATCAGCCGCGCAACGCTGGCGTACAGATCGTCCGCCAGCCACGAGAGGCCACGGGACGCCAGCAGGTCGGCGGCAATCACCGTGGCGTAGCTGCGCTGGCGCGGGGCGTCATGGGTGGCGTGCAGCTCCTGCAGGCGCAGCAGCACCACTTCCACGCCTTCGGTGTTGAGTTGGGTGGCCAATTCGTCGCGTAGACCCGCGTATTCCTGCACCGGGCTGCCGGTGGTTTGCGCCTGATCAGCGCCGGTGATCCAGGCCTGGGTTTGTGCATCCACGAACGGCGTGCCGTCGCTGAAACACAGCTCCAGTAGCGCCGGCAGGCGGCAGACGAACCGCTCGCAGGTCTGGCGGATTGCGGCGGCCACTTCCTCCATCGCCAGGCGCGAGGCAACCTGAGCGGCCAAATAGCTACCGCGCAACCAGTACGGCGAGGCGCACACGCTCTTTTCGATACGCAACAACAGGTTCGGCTCCAGGGCATTGTGGTTCAGCGCATCCTGGTAGCCGTCGACAATGTCCTTGGGCACAGCGGTCAGTTCGGTGCGACGGTCGCTGGTGATGGGAGGTGCGGTGCGCAGATGCGACCACAGGCCGAAGCGTCGCAATTGGTAGCCGGTGGGGTCGTAGGGGTCCTGCTGATTGATCTGCTCGGCCATGTTCAACACAGCGCGGCGTTGTTCGCGCTCGTTGCTCGGCGCTTGCGGTTTGGGGCTGGAGAAAAACGCTGGATCCAGAATGCCGCTGGAAGTCGCCGCACGGATGGGCTCGGTAGCAACGACCGGCTCGCTGTATTTGTCCAACTGTCGTTGCAACGCGTCCAGCGGTGCGGGGTCGAGCTTGGCGGTTTCAACGCAGCGTTGCAGGTTGGCCAGCGCCAATTCCGCCGCGGCTTGATAGGCCGGTTCAAAACTGCTGCGCTCCAACGTCGGCAACACCTGCACAAGTTCGGCCAGCAGGCGTTGTACCTGCTTGCGTTTGTTCAGGTAGCCAGTCGGACCGGGCTTGGGGTAGGCACTGTCCCAATACAGCTCAACCATGCCGGCCAACAGGCCGAGGGCATCGGCCCAGCGCGCCCATTGCCGGGTGCGCAACCACACCACTTGCAGGTGGCCGATGATGCGCCAGTGCTTGCATTGGGCGGCCAGATATTCGCGGGAGGCTTCGTCAATATACGGCCAGTCGATGTTGCCTTCATGCAGGCCGCCGAGCTTGACCATTTCCTGGTCAATAGCCTGGTAGGTTTCATCCTCCACATCGAAATGCCCAGCAGGCTGTTCATGGTCGATGGGTGTCAGTAGCAGCTTGACGGTGTCCGCCGGCACGTCGATCACCAGCGACATACTTGGCGCTCCTGCTCGATCAGCCCGCCCAGCCCCTCAGCGTCGAACACCAGGCCGTCCAGCCGAGGGTAGTCACTTTCCAGCCGCAGGCGCTGGCCGCCGCCCATGTTGCGTAACAAGGCAATCGCCTGCAGCCCGCGCCCGGCATCGACCACCAGACCGGCGTCGTCCAAGACCTGCCACTGATACGCCTCGGACACCGGGCGCTCATCCTTGAACAGCCTGATCCTAATCTTGTTGGGTTTGGCCGGTTCATCCAGTACCAGTTGCAGGCGGGAAATTTTCGATTCGCAGCTGATGGCCAGGTACGGCCGAGGCGGCAACGCACCCAAGGCTGGAGCAGAGATCACCAGCCGTTGTTGCTGTTCATTGTCCGGCTCTGGAAACGACGACAGCAAAAAACGCTGATCCTCGGCTGGGCGCTTGGCCTCGTTGCGCTGCACCAGATCGACAATCGGCAGTACCCGGCCAAGGGCGCGCGCCGCCGCTGGTGGATGATGGACGGGTGTTCCGGCGGCCAGATCAAAACATTCCAGGCGCTTCAAGGGCGAAACAATGGAAGGGCAATCGTGTGTCGTCGCTTGCGCCTCCATTACGGCCACAGCCGTCAGGCAGAGCCCCCACTTCCATCCTCGCCATCCGTTGCGCATCAACGCCTCCTGATATGCCTCGTCGAATCCAAACCGGATATTTTTCAACTTCTGAACTAACGTTATTTAGACCGAAAGTTAAATCGACTAACTCGCAAAGCGTCACCTGCGCTCAATGAATTAGGCAAGTAAAAGACGAGCAACACACTGCTAAATCCCGAATAAAAAGAGGTGTCTTTCAGAAGCATCCACAGCGGACGTAGGAAATTTAGAAGACCCCATCAAAACGCAATTTCCTACATCCAAAGCCCACGAATCGCGTCCATTTCGTCCTACATGACAAGCCTTGCAACAGCTGTTTCTAATACGCCGACCTTACGAAAAGGATTTTTCCCATGTCGAAATCTCACGGTTCTGTCGCGCCAAAAGAACGCGTCAACATCAAGTACGTCCCGGCCACGGGCGATCAACAGGCCGAAGTTGAGCTGCCCCTGAAGTTGTTAATAACGGGCGACTTCAAAGGCCACGGCGAACTAACCGCCCTGGAAGACAGACAATCCGTTCGAATTGACAAAGACACTTTCAATGAAGTTCTGACCAAAGCCGAAGTTGCTCTGGATATGGCGGTTCCGTCTGTTCTGAACAACGATCACGACACCGACTTGAACGTGCAACTTCAATTCAAAAGCATCAATGACTTCGGCCCCGACGCCGTCGCCCGCCAAGTACCCGAGTTGAACAAGCTGCTGGAACTGCGCGAAGCCTTAGTTGCGCTCAAAGGCCCGATGGGCAACGTCCCGGCCTTTCGCAAACACCTGCAAAACTTGCTGACCGATGAAACCGCCCGTCAACGCTTGGCCAGTGAACTGAACCTGGTACTCGACGCGCCAAACAACTGATTTGAACGCCCTTCTCAACGGAGTACTCCCCATGCCTATGGAAAGCGCCGCCGCCCAAGTGCTGGTGAATGACGAACAACTGTCGTTGCTGGATCAACTGCTGGCCAACACCACCATCCGCCCCTCTCAGGAAGGCTATGCCATTGCTCGCCAAGGTGTAGCTGCGTTCATCAGCGAAATTCTGCAAAGCGGCGACCATCAGCAGCCGGTCAATAAGCATCGGGTCGACCAGATGATTGCCGAAATCGACCACGCCTTGAGCAAGCAGATGGACGTGATTCTGCATCAACCGCAGTTCCAGCAACTGGAATCGGCGTGGCGCGGCCTGAAGCTGCTGGTGGATCGCACGGATTTTCGCGAGAACATCAAGCTGGAAATGCTGCATGTCACCAAAGAAGAACTGCTGGACGACTTCGACAACGCTGGCGACATCACCCGCAGCGGCTTGTACAAGCACGCCTACACCTCCGGCTACGGTCAGTTCGGTGGCGAGCCCATCGCGGCGATGATTGGCAACTACACCTTCGGCCCCTCCTCTCCAGATATGAAGCTGCTGAGCTACATCGCCTCCGTGGGCGCCATGGCCCATGCCCCTTTCGTGATGGCTGCCGGTCCTGAGTTCTTCAACCTCAAGAGCTATCAGGACCTGCCGTCGGTCAAGGAAGTCAGCGACATTTTTGAAGGGCCAGGCCACACCAAATGGCGCAGCCTGCGTGAAATGGAAGACTCCAAATACATCGCCGCGACACTGCCGCGCTTTTTGCTGCGCTCGCCTTACGATGGGCTGGAGAATCCGATTCGCAGCTTCGGCTACAACGAAACCGTCGACGGCAATCACGATAATTACCTGTGGGGCAACACCGCGTTCCTGATGGCCTCGCGCATTACCGATAGCTTCGCCCGCTATCGCTGGTGCCCGAACATCATCGGCCCGCAGTCCGGCGGCGCGGTGGACGACTTGCCGGTGCACCTGTACGAATCCCTCGGCCAATTGCAGGCCAAGATTCCCACCGAAGTGCTGATCTCCGACCGTAAGGAATTCGAGCTGGCTGAAGCCGGGTTCATCCCGCTGACCATGCGCAAAGACAGCGACAACGCGGCGTTCTTCTCGGCCAACTCGGTGCAAAAACCGAAGAACTTCCCCAAGACCCGCGAAGGCCAGGAAGCCCAGACCAACTACAAGCTCGGTACCCAGTTGCCGTACCTGTTTATCGTCAACCGCCTGGCCCACTACATCAAGGTGCTGCAACGCGAACAGATCGGCAGTTGGAAAGAACGTCAGGACCTGGAGCGCGAACTCAACACCTGGCTCAAGCAGTACATCGCCGACCAGGAAAATCCTTCCTCCGATGTACGCAGCCGTCGCCCATTGCGCGCGGCGCAAATCGTCGTGCAGGACGTGGCCGGCGATCCGGGCTGGTACCAGGTGTCATTGGCGGTGCGTCCGCACTTCAAGTACATGGGCGCCAACTTCGAGATCTCGCTGGTCGGTCGGCTGGACACCCAGTAAGTGGGCGGCAGCCTGTTCGAACGCCTGGAGCCTGACGCACCGCGGTACCGGCAAGGCACTGCGGATGAACAGGCGCGACAGCGTGTCGAGGCGATCAAACGTCACTTGGAACACGTACTCAACTCACGCCAGGGCTGCTCGCAAAGCAGCCCTGAACTGGGCCTGCGCGACTTCAACGGAGTCACCCAAGCCAGCAGTGATTTGGTGGTCGCCATCAGCGCCGATATCCGGCGCTCGGTGGAGGCGTTTGAACCACGGATCACGGTAACCGGCGTGCGCTATCAGCCCGACCCGGACCTGCCGCTGGAGCTGAACTTTCGCCTGGATTGCCAGGTGCGGGTCAATCACAAGGAAGAACAGGTGCAAATCGAGGTGGCCATGCATGGCCGCGACGGTTACACCCGCGTGAAATGAGGATGCGATGGACTTGAAACAACGCTTTGCCGAGGAGTTGCGCTACCTGCGCGAACTCGGCCGCGAGTTTGCCGAGGACAACCCGCAACTGGCGCAATTTCTCGGCGATCAAGCCGGCGACCCAGACGTTGAGCGGCTGCTGGAGGGCTTTGCCTTCCTAACAGCCAAGCTGGGGATGAAGATCGACGACGACTTGCCGGAGCTGACTCACCCGCTATTGCAGATGCTCTGGCCCAACTACCTGAGGCCCCTGCCCAGCGCGACCATCATCCGCTTTACACCGTTGCCCGATGCGATCAGCCAGCGCCAGGTGATTCCCAAAGGCACGCCGTTGTTTGCCAAACCGGTGGATGGCATCTCCTGCCAGTTCCGTACCTGCACCGACGTCAACCTATACCCGTTGGCCTTACACGCAGTCAGCGACGCTCACAGCCGCGAGGCCTCGGTGATGTGCATCGACCTTAAGGTGCTGACGGAACAACCGCTGACCAGCATGGCCTGCGATCAATTGGATTTTCATCTGGGCGGCGATAACGCCACCGCGCTGACCTTGTACCTGTGGATCGCCCACTATCTGGACAGCGTCACGCTGCACGTTGATAAGCAAAGCTATCGCCTGTCGGCCAAGGATATCGGTTTTCCCGGTTTCACCCCTGACGAGGCACTGCTGCCCTACCCGCGCAATGTGTTCGATGGCTACCGCATCCTGCAGGAATATTTTGTGTTCCCGCAGCGGTTCCACTTTTTCAGCCTGACGCGGTTGGCTCAGGTGTGGCCGGCTGTCAGCGCCACCCGCCTGCGTTTCGAGTTTCAGTTCAGTCGGCCCATGCCGACCGATATTCGCCTGCGTACCAGTGACCTGCATTTGTATTGCGCACCGGCGGTCAATCTGTTCCGCCACGATGCCAACCCGATTGCGCTGGACGGTCGCAGCCTGGAAAGACGCATCAGCCTCAGCGGCAACCGTCCCGAAGCCTTTGAGATTTTCAGCGTCGATCAGGTGGCCGGCTGGGACGCCGCTGACAAGGAGCGCAAGGGTGATCCACTGCGCAGGTTTACCCCTTTCGAATCGTTCCAGCATGAGATCGAGCACGCACGGGGCCGCACCGCACTGTACTTCCGCACGCATATCGAAGAGTCCCACGGCCGCGAGGGTTTGCGCCATCGCATCGCCTTTGTGCGTGGCGATGAGAGCCTGTACATCGGCGAACATGAAGCGGCGTCCATCGAACTGACCTGCAGCAATCGCGACCTGCCGCAGTTGCTGGGCGTCGGCGATGTGTCGCTGTCCACCGAAGTCACGCCGTCGTTTGCCACCTACACCAACCTGATTGCACCGACCCGCAGCTATCGACCCGTGTTGGACAGCAGCCTGCACTGGACGCTGATTTCCAACCTGTCACTGAACTACCTGTCGCTGCTCTCGGCCGAGCCGCTCAAGGCGGTGATCCGCGCCTACGACTTCGCCGCCTTGCACGACCTGCAACAGGCCCGCGCCACGCGCAAGCGCCTGAATGGCATTCACGAGGCGGTGACCACGCCCATCGACTGGCTGATGAAGGGCCAGCCGGTACGCGGCCTGCACACCCGCCTGCAACTGGACCAGAACGCCTTCCTTTGCGAGGGCGAGTTGTACCTGTTCGCCAGTGTGCTTTCGCACTTCTTCGCCCTGTACGCGAGCATCAATTCCTTCCATCGCCTGGAAGTGATCAATACCACTAATAACGAGTGCTACGAATGGCCACTGTTGACCGGCAGACAACCCGTGATCTAGCCGACCTGCTGCTGGCCGACGCGCGGAACTACTCGTTTCACCGTCTGCTGGAGCATCTGCACGCCCTGCATGGCGATGACCTGGAAGCGCAGCCCTTGAGTGCGACGGCGCGCCGTCGTGTGCGCCTGCAAAGCCATGCGGGATTGGGCTTTCCGGCCTCCGACGTGGTCGAGGCGGCACGCCTGGAAGATGATCGCGAAGAGGTGCGCTATCGCCTGCAGACCAGCTTCTTTGGCCTGCACGGTACCGACTCGCCGCTGCCCGGTTATTACTTGGACCGCCTGGCCTACGAACAGGCCCAAGAGCGGGGTATTCGCCCGGCGTTCATGGACTTTTTCAATCATCGCTTGCTGACCCTGCTGCATCACAGCTGGCGCAAGTACCGCTACTACATCCGCTTTCAGTCCGAGGCCAGCGACCGGTTTTCGCGCTATGTGTTTTCGCTGATCGGCCTGAACGACAACGATCTGCGTGGCGCAACACCGCTGCCGTGGGGCCGCCTGCTGAGCTTTGCCGGTTTGATCGCCAGCCGCAGTCGCTCGCCCTCGGTGGTGTCCGGCATCGTTGAACATTGCTTTGACCTGCACGGCGTATACATCCGTGAATTCGAGGCGCGTTCGGTGAGTTTGCCGCAACGTCAGCGCATGGCGTTGGGCAAGGCCAATGGCACCCTGGGCAGCGACTTTGTGGTGGGTGACCGCAGCAAGACCCGCGCCAGCAAGTTCACCCTGGTGATTCCCAACCTGACGCAGGCACGGTTTCGGCAGTTTTTACCCAGCGGTGAGCAGTTCGGGCTTCTGCGCCAGTTGATGGATTTTTTGCTGCGCGACGTCACCGCCTACGACCTGGAGTTGGGGCTACGCGAAGAAGATGTGCCGCCGTTCAACCTGCAACGCGACAGCGGCACCCACCTGGGCTGGACCAGCTTTATCGAAGATCAGGAACAACGCCATCCCGCCGTGGTGCGGATTCGGGGGCGCGCATGAAACTGACCTTGGTTATCAATAATCCTGCGCAGTTGCTGCACGGGTATCTGCCCCTTCACCGGTTCGGCCCACAGGGCGGCAGCATCGGCAGTGCCGCGGTGGACTGGTGCCTGGAAGATCGCCACAACAGCGTGCAGCCCAACCACTGCGACATCCGCGTGGTCGAAGGGCGCTTTTGCGTGATCGACCGCAGTGGCCGCACTTACGCCAATGGTCATGACGTGCCATTGGCCCGCAATGTGGCGGTGAGCCTCAACGATGGCGACCTGTTGCAGATTGGGGCGTATCGGGTTGCGGTGCAGCTAGGTGAGCATGCTCCACGCTCGCTCGATGAGCTGTTCACCGGCCAGCCGGAAGATATGCAAGCCTGGCATCTGGAGGATTTACCGGGCCTGCCCCTACCCGATCCGAGACCTGCCAGGTGTCCGGAATTCGAGCGTCTTTGCCAGCCCGTGAACTTGGCGGAACAAGGTGATCCGCTGCAAGCGATGAAGGCGGCAGAACCGCCAAAGCCACTGCCTGACAGTGGCGCGCCTGCACCCAAGAAGCCCGCCAGCCTGCTCAGCAACCTGCGCCTGGGCACCTTGTTGCTCGCCTGTCTGACTCTGGGCGGCTGCACCATGCTCGGCAAGATCGGCCAGGTGATCTGGACACCCTCGATCCCGGTCGGCGGCCCCGACGATCAACCCAGCCGCTATTCCCTGAGCCTGCATGCCAGCGACGATGTCAATCAGCGGCTGGTCAGCACCGGCACCGCCCCTACGTCCGACGAAGAGCCGGGCCCCTCGCCCTACAACTTGAACGTTCAGGCCGCCAGCCCGCAGGCACTGACGGACAAAGTGCAAACCCTGCTCAATCACCTCTACGAAACCGTTCCAGCTCAGTCTTTGCTGGGTTTTGAGCCAGCGCCCACAGTGCCCATGTCGCCCCTCGAAGGCGTACTGCTGGGCGATTACGACGATCAGGGAGTCAGCCTGACCACTCCACTGGGCAACCCGGCACTCCAGCAGATCGCCACGCCGATCGCCTTCAAAGTCCTGCAACTGACCGACGACTCGCTGCTGGTCAACGCCAGCCCTCAAGCCCTGGCTGAGGACCTGAAAAAAACCTTGGGCAGCACCTACATCCGCGCCGACGACTACCTGCTCAACCCAGGCCAGTTCAAGTTCATCGACCTGCGCCCATTGGATGAGGACACGCGCTTTATCGCCGTGATCGCCAACTACCACAACGACGAAGTCGGCCAATGGAAACAGCGCCTGCGCGTCGAGCCCAAGGGCCAGCAATACGCCGTGCTGGTGCAGTTGGACGCCTCACAGGTCAGCCTCAAAGGGGAAACCCGATGACGTCACTTTCAGCCGCTTTTGCGCAGAGTAAATACCGATGAGTTCACGTAACCCCGTCATCTGGCATGAAGGTTTGTTCGTCAAACCCCAGCACTTCCAGCAACAGGCCCGCGCCGCCGAAGCCGCCGTGCATCATCGTATGCATAGCCTTAACGACGCCCTTTACGGCTTCAGCGAGCTGGAGCTGAACAGCGAATATTTGAGCTTCGGCAAGGTCGCCATCACCAGGGCGCGGGGGATCATGCCCGACGGCAGCGTGTTCGATATCCCCCGCGACCTGGCGCCCCCCACGCCGCTGGAAATCGCCGACAGCAGCGCGGTCAACCAGATCGTCTACCTGGCCCTGCCGCTGCGCTCCAACGGCGCTCTCGAAGTTCGTTGGCCTGACCGCTACGGCAATAGCCGCTACATCGCCCATCGCGAGGAAATCCGCGACACCCACAGTGACGACGGCGACCAGGTCGGCATGGACCTGGCCGTGCCCAACCTGCAATTGATGCTCGAACGCAGCGACCGCAGTGCCTTCACTGGCATCGCCATCGGCAAAATCAAAGACAAGCGCCCGGATGGCAGCCTGGTGATGGATGAGCATTTCTACCCCACCAGCCTGTCCGTGCAAGCCGTGCCGGCGCTGCACCGCTACCTGGGCGAAGTGGCCGGGCTGATGCGCGCACGCGCCCAGAACCTGGCCCAGCGTATTGGCTCGCCGGGGCAGTCAGGCGTGGCCGATGTCACCGACTTCAACCTGCTGCAAACCCTCAACCGCTTGTTCCCGTTGTTTCAACACTTGGCCCGCCAACGCCAGGTTCACCCGGAACGACTGTACATCGCACTGGCCCAGGCTTGTGGCGAACTGGTGACCTTTACCGATGAAGGTCACCTGCCCCAGGAATACCCGGCCTACCAGCACGACAACCTGCGCGAATCGTTCCAGCTGTTGGAACACACCCTGCGCCGTGCCTTGGGCACCGTGCTGCAACCACGTGCAGTGTCGCTGCCGATCGTCATTCAGCAGTACGGCGTACGCACCGCGGCCTTGAACGACAAGCGCCTGCTGGATAACGCCGAGTTCATCCTCGCGGTGCGGGCCGACCTGCCCGCTGAGACCCTGCGCCAGCAGTTGCCCAAGCAGATCAAGATCAGCTCCGCCGAGGGCCTGGAGCAACTGGTCAGCCTGCAACTACCGGGCATCCCGCTGCTGCCGCTGCCGGTGGCGCCACGGCACCTGCCGTTCCATGCCGGCTTCAGCTACTTCGAACTCGACCGCCATCACCCTGCCTGGGAACGCCTAAGCAGCGGCAGCGGGTTTGGTTTCCATATCGCCGGCGAATTCCCCGAGCTGGAGTTGCAGTTCTGGGCGATCAGGAGTGAGAAAGATGAGTGAGTCCATGCCCACCGAAACCACACCGCCAACCGACAACAGCAACCCGCTCTTCAGCTATTTGCAGCAGGCCACCCACACCAAGGAGTCAGGCGCCTCAGAGAACCACGCCGAACCCGAACTGCTGATCGCAGACCCCGAATTCGACATGCGCGGCCTGGCCTGGAACCCGCTATGCGACGCCGCCACGCCCCTGATCGGCCTGGTCATCCGTCTGCGCCGCCTGGACCACCACGATGATGTGACCGCGCTGTACAAAAGCGTCAGCAACCAGATCACCACGATCATGGAAGAAGTCAGCCAGCTCGACTACGACGCCGGCATGCTCAAGGCCTACTCCTACAGCCTATGTTTGTTACTGGACGAGGTGGTCATGGCCACCTCCTGGGGCAGGCTCTCCAGTTGGAGTGAACGCTCATTGCTCAGCCAATTTCATGGGGAAACCCGAGGCGGTGAGCGATTCTTCACCGTCATGAACAACATGATCCCTGAAGCGGCCCGCTACCAGCATGTGCTGGAGTTCATGTACCAGTGCCTGATCTCCGGCCTCAAAGGCAAATACGGCGCCCATAGCAAGGGCGATGACGAAATACAGAAGATCATCAACCAATTGCATGGACTGTTGCGCCCGCTGCGTGGTGAAACGCCCAAACGCTTAACCGATCCCCTGAAAAACGTCGCCCCGCGCAATTACCGGATCAAACGTGCCTGGCCATTGTGGACGCCATGGGCATTGGCCGCCGTGGTGCTGACCTGCGCCTACACGATCTATTCCATGCGCCTGAACAGCATCACCCAGGAAGTGCTCGCCTCCCTGGAACGGATTCTCAACCTGTAACCGATTTTCAGCGCGCTCATCCCGAGCGCCTGCAAAGCCATGGCCGTCTCGGCCATAACCCGCGACCCACGGGTCGCTCAATTGATCGCGACAAGGAGCATGTCATGCCAACACCCGCGTATATCAGTATCCACGGCAAAGACCAGGGCCACATCACCAAAGGTGCGTTCACCGCAGACTCGGTGGGCAACGTGTTTGTAGAAGGCCACGAGGACGAAATTCTTGCCCAGGAAATCGACCACCAGATCGGTGCCCCGACCGACCCGCAAAGCGGTCAGCCTACCGGGCAACGGGTGCATAAACCCCTGACGTTCACCAGCGCATTGAACAAGGCCTCGCCAATGCTGTTCCAGGCACTGGCCACCGGAGAAATGCTGCCGATCGTCGAAGTCAGGTGGTTCCGTACGTCCACCGACGGCAAACAGGAGCATTTCTTCACCACCAAATTGGAAGAGGCCACCGTCGTCGACATCCACACCGTGTTGCCTCACGCCCAGGACCACGAAAACAAGAATTACACCCAACTGATCAAAACCAGCCTGTCTTACCGCAAGGTCAGTTGGACCCACAAAGTGTCGGGCACCGAAGCCTCGGATGACTGGCGTAAGCCGGCCGAAGCGGGCTAAACGCGGATCCCGTTCCGTCGCAGCCGTTCGCGCAGCGGCGGAACCTTCCACTGACTCACTACTGCTAAGGAGGCTCTATGCCCGCCGTCGTTCTGGTCGGACACGACCATGATTGCCCTTTGTGCGGCCCCACCACCGTCAAAAGCGGCACACGCAACGTCACCGTCAACGGCCGCGCCATCGCTCGTGTTGGCGACACCCTCGGCTGCGGTGCCGTGATCATCAGCGGCTCGCCCTCAATGATCATCAACGGCAAAGCCGTAGCCCGCGTCGGTGACAGCACCGACCACGAAGGCATCCTGGAAAACGGCGATGCCAGCTGGATGATCAACTGATCCGGACTCACTACAAGGAGGTTTCATGCCCCGTCAAAGCGACCTGCGTTACACCTTCGAACCGCTGCGGGGCGATCCCTTCGAAGTGGTCTCCTTCACCCTTGAAGAGGGCTTATCCCAGCCGTTCAAACTTGAACTGGAACTGGTCAGCCATCACCCCGCCATCGACTTCTACCGCATGCTCGACCTGGGCGCCCTGTTCACCATCTGGCGCAACGACACCCCAGTGCGCTACGTCCACGGCCTGGTCAGCCTATTCCAACAGGGAGACACCGGCTTTCGCCGCACCCGCTACACCGCTGTGGTCGAACCCACATTGGCGCGTTTCAACCTGCGCTCCAACTGGCGCATCTTCCAAGGCCAGACCGTCCCCGACATCATCACCAGCGTCCTCACCGAGCAAAAGCTGACCGACATCCGCAGCGAAATCTGCTTCAAGCACCAAGCCCGCGAATACTGCGTACAGGCCGGCGAAACCGACCTCGACTTCATCGCCCGCCTCGCCGCCGAAGAAGGCCTGCTCTACACCTTCGAACACCGCGCCGACGGCCACACCCTTGTCCTCACCGACCGCGTCGGCGGCTTGGGCACCATCGGCACGCACACCGATTGCCCGGTGATCTACCAGCCGATGGCCGGCGGCGATGCCATGGAACCGGCGTTGAATCGCTTCCACTACACCGAGCAAGTGCGCACCGCCGTGCAGGTACAGCGCGACTACACCTTCACCCACCCGCGCTACAACCAGCAGCACACGGCGACTGGCGACCAGGACCTGAACAACCAGCACAAGGATTACGAACGCTACGACTACCCCGGCCGCTACAAACGCGACATTGCCGGCAAGCCCTTTACCAAGACCCGCCTGGCGGCCCTGCGCAATGACGCCAAGCTGGCGCATCTGGAGGGCGACGATGAGCGCCTGCAACCGGGGTTGGCGTTCGACGTCAACGATCATCCGCGTGAGGACTTCAATGATCGCTGGCGCACCATCGCCATCAAGCACGAGGGCAAGCAGCACACCAGCTTGCAGGAGGAGTCGTTTGGTAGTGGCCTCGGCACCTCTTACACGTTGAAGGCCAGCGCCATCCGCTGGACCTCGGATTGGAAGGCGCCGCTGCGGGACAAACCGTGCATCGACGGCCCGCAGATCGCCACCGTGGTCGGCCCTCCCGGTGAGGAGATCTATTGCGACGAATGGGGTCGGGTCAAAGTGCAGTTTCCGTGGGACCGTTCGGACAAAAACAACGACCACAGCTCGTGCTGGATTCGCGTTACCCAGGGCTGGGCTGGGGCAACCTGGGGCTCGATGGCGATCCCACGTGTCGGTCAGGAGCTGGTGATCAGCTACCTGGACGGGGATCCCGACCAGCCGATCGCCACGGGGACTACGTACAGACAGACCAACCTGCCGCCCTACCCGCTGCCCAAACACAAAACGCGGATGACCATCAAGAGCCGAACCCACAAGGGTGAAGGTTTCAATGAGCTGCGCTTTGAGGATGAGCTGGGCCAGGAAGAGGTGTTTATCCATGCCCAGAAAGATCAGAACACCATCGTCAAGAACAACCAGAGCCTGACTGTTGGAGCGGACAGAACCAAGAGTATCGGTCAGGACGAGAACGTCAGTGTCGGTCGAAATCGTGTACGCGTGGTGAGGACCAACGACACCGTGAAAGTCGGCGGCAGCAAGAACGACACGGTCGCCGGCGAGTACGAGATCGAAGTCGGCGGCACGCTACGTTTGAAGTGTGGCAAGACGCTCATTGAGCTGCATGCAAACGGCAAGCTGAACATCACCTGCGAGGACTTCAACATCACTGGCGCGCAAACCGGCCAGATCAACACGCTGGGCGCAAAGCTCGACCTTAACCCGGAAGGTGGGTCGGCCGCTGCCGCTGCAAATGGGCAAGACGGTGGTGCACTGAAGACCAGTGTCGATGGGCATTTCGAATAGCTCCCACCTTTCTCATTACCCAACTATCAAAAAAAGGACGTGCCTGTAATGGCTGACTATCTGACCCACGATGTAATCCTTGATTTTTCCGATGAAACACCCGAGGACTCGACACTGAACGTCCTGCGCTTTCAAGCGCGAAATACCACGCTGGTGATTGCCCGCAGTCCCGTTGGTAAACACCAGACCCTGGATGAAGCACTGACGGCCCAGCTAGATCAACTGCGCAACAAGACCCAAGCATTGAGCATCACACCGGCACAAATCACTCACCTGGGGCACCAGCAGCAAGTGGAGGGCCGAGAAATGGCCGTCCAGTTCATGACCGGTGACAAGCCTAACTTCCAGTTGCAAGTCGCCTGCCTGATTCCTGGGCAACACCGCATGCTGGTCCTCAATTACAGCAAACAAGGACCATTAAGCGACGGCGACATCACCCACTGGCGTGCCATCAAGCAAACGCTGCGTTTTTCCTGAACGTCCCCCCTAAGAAACCGGTTCTCGACCAGCAAGGAGCTTCTTGCCAATGGCACAAATTGTCCACGCCGCCCGGCAGGGTGACGCCATTCTTCACCCATCACTCATAGCTGAGTTAATCAGTGCAACAGTGGAAGCAGTCATCTATGCGGCGGCTGCGCTGGCGGTGGGGGCCGTTATTTGCCTTGCAGTAGTGGGTACCGTGTTCACGGGTGGCGCGCTCGGCGTCGTCATCGGGATAGCTGCAGGCGTTGCGGTAGGCGCCATGAGTTCGATTCCCATAGGCGAGGATCGAAGTATCGGTGACGCCATCTCCGACTTCTGCGACTCAATCGGCAACGCAGTAGACTCGCCCACTGTCTTAGGCGAAATCAAAAGCGGCTCCAAAAATACCTTTATCAATGGCAAACCCGCCGCTCGCGCTGCGGCGATCAGTTCCCCCAATGGGTCTGAAGAAGAGAAAAATGGCGAGGAGCCTTCAGTTCTGGAGAACGTAAGCGCGATAGCGCAAACGGCTCTGGGATTTGCATTTCCTCCCCTCAAGTTGGTCAAAGACCTCTTTGACACGGTTCATCAAATTTTCAACCCTCCAGTAACAACCCCCGCAGCGCCGGGGTTCACCCCCAAGGAAGAAGACAAGATCACCTGCTCCCGTCATCCGCCCATGCCTGAGACCTACATAGCACAGGGCTCAGACAAGGTGCAGATCAATAGTCGGCCGGCGGCACGCTCGGGAGATAAGGCCACCTGCGATGCCACCATCGATGTAAACGCCAACGTCTCTCCCAATGTGCGTATCGGCGGCGGAACGGTGACGGTTCGGAACATTCACAATGGCAAAAGCAAGACTGCGCAGATCGTGGGGATTGTTGCGGCACTGCTTATATCCAGACGAATGGGCGCGCGCCCTCGTCGTTCTCCACGATCGAAAAATAACTCGCCAATCTGTGGGTACAAAGGCCGTCCTGTGCATGTTTCCACCGGCAGCAAAGTCCTCGGCGGTGGAGAAGACGTCGACTTCAGCCTGCCTGGGCTGCTGGGCATCGAATGGGCCCGAAGCTACGACAGCAACGACTCCCGAACCGACGGACTGTTCGGCATGGGCTGGAGCGTTCCCTATGAAGTGGAAATCGTCCGTGTTGCGCATCCCCACGGCGGCGAGCTATGGGTCTACGTTGACGAGACAGGCAACCGCCTGGAACTGGGCCAGCTCAGTGCCGGCAACGCGTTCGTCAGTGTCGTAGATGGCTTGGCTTTCTTCCAGTTGGAGGATGGTCAGACCGTTGTCGAGGACATTTATGCAGGGCGCTATCAGGTGTTCCAGCCTGATCCGCATAACCCGCAACGCTCGCGACTGATCCGCTTGGGCGATCGCAACCTCAACGTCCTGGACGTGCTGTACGACGAACAGGGCCGCCTGCACTTCCTCGTCGACAAGTACAGCCAAACCGTCGTACAGCTCCACTACGATCAACAACATCCAAACCGTGTCGGCAAAGCCTCTCGTGTATTCCTGAAGGCAGGCGGCAGCCTCAGCATTGAGCACAACAAGATCCTGGTCAGCTATCGCTATACACGCAGTGGTCAGTTGCAGGAAGTGTTGGACGCGACTGACCACGTGGTCCGTCGCTTCACCTACACCGCCGAGGGCTACCTGAACAGCCACCAGGTCGCCAGTGGTGCCGTCCGCGAGTACGAATGGGCGCGCTTTACCATCCCTGAGAACCGCCCCACACCCAAGCGCGCAGATGGCACCCTGTACCAGCTTCCGCCGCTGCTGGAACCGCAACCCGATCACGAATGGCGCGTCACCCGTCACTGGGGCAGCGACGGCGAAGAGTATCGATTCAAATACGACCTGGAACGGGGTGAAACCCACGTCACCGACAGCCTCGGTCGTCAGGACCATTACTATTGGGGCCCGTTCTATGAGATCTACAAACACATCGACCCCCTCGGCAACTGCTGGCAAGAGGAAATCATCGCCGGGCAATTGATGAAGAGTGTCGATCCACAGGGCGGCGAATGGCATTACATCTATGATGACGTTGGCCGCCTGATTGAGGCGCGCGACCCACTGGGGCGTAGCGAATACATCCGCTACCTGCGCCACTGGGCCTTGCCTGTCGAAGTCACCGATGCTGCGGGGCGCACGTACCGCTCCGGCTACGATGCCCAGGGCAACCTGCTCTGGGAAGCGGATCCGCTGGGCCGTAAGACCCACTACCAATACGACCCCGAAGGTCGGGTGGTACGTGTCACCGATGCTCTGGACAAGACTAAGTACCTGAGCTGGAATGTGCACGGCCAGTTGCTCAGTTACCGCGATTGTTCCAATGCGCAAACGCTGTACCACTACGATGCCGACGGGCACCTCAGTGAAAGCATCAATGCCCGTGGCGAGCACACTCATTACCGTTACGACGCCCGCGGCTATCTGATCGAAAGCGAACGCCCAGACGGCCGCATCGACCGCTACGATATCGACGCTGCCGGCCAGCTCACCGCCTACACCGACCCCGCCCAGCGCATTACCCGCCTGCGTTATGACCGCAGTGGACAGCTAATCCAGCGGGTTGACGCCCTCGGCCATAGTGTCGAGTTTGGCTACGACGCCTATGGCCGCCTGCTGCACCTGAGCAATGAAAACCACGAACGCTACCGCTTCGAGTGGGATGCGCTGGATCGCCTGATCGCCCAACAGGACCTGGATGGCAGCGGGCGCATCTACCAGTACAACCCGCTGGATGATGTTACCGGCATCCACCATATTCCCGCGCCGCTGGCCGAGCCAGGTCTGGACGGCAAGGACAGCGCCGAACCGCACACGCCACTGGTACATCATTTCGAGCGTGATGCCCTGGGGCGGTTGATCCGCAAACGCACCGACGATGGGGTCACCGAGTATGCCTACGACAATGCCGACAACCTGCTGACGATCAATTTCACCAACGTTCAAGGTGAAGAACAGTGTCTCAACTACACCTACGACGCCCTCGGTCAACTGCTTAGCGAGACCAACAGCGCCGGCCTGCTGCAGTACGACTACGATGAACTGGGCAACCTGCAAACCCTGACCCTGCCCGATCAACGTCAGCTCAACCATCTGTACTACGGTAGCGGCCACCTGCATCAAATCAACCTGGGTGGCCGAGTAATCAGCGACTTCGAGCGCGATTCACTGCACGAGGAAGTGCTGCGCACTCAGGGCGCCCTGCTCACCCGCACCCGCTATGACCGCAATGGCCGACTCAGCCAGAAAGCCCTGCATTACCAGCAAGTCGCCCGTGAAGTGTTGCCGCTGTTGCAGAAAGACTACCAGTACGACACCAGCGACAATCTGGTGGCCGAGATACTGACCCAGACCCAGCGACCTGGCGGCAGCCGCCCGATCACGGCGGCCAATGACGACAGTCTGATCGGGCGATTTCACGGCCACACCTCAACCGGCAAATCCTATCAAGGCAGTGCCGCGTACGGCTACAACCCGGTCGAAGAGATCCAGAGTGTGCACCGGGGTCAGTCTATCGAGAGCCTCAACTACGACGCGGCCGGCAACCTGTTCGATGGCTATCGGGTCAACGGTCTGATCAAGCACAACCGGGTGCATGTGTATCAGGACAAGCGTTATCGCTATGACCGCTTTGGCCGACTGAACGAAAAACGTAGCGGCAGCAACCGCATCCAGCGATTCGAGTATGACGCCGAGCACCGACTGATCGAGGTACATCAACAGAACGGCGCCCTGCGCCAACGCGTGGTATTCGGCTACGACCCGCTGGGGCGGCGCATCAGCAAGCAGGTGTATAACGACAACGCCAGCGAGCCGAGCCACCGCACGCTGTTTCATTGGCAAGGCTTACGGCTGCTCGAAGAGGTGCAGGACGGGAGGCCCAGCCTGTACGTGTATGCCGATCCGGGCAGCTATGAACCGCTGGCCCGCCTTGATGGCAAGCCGGGATGTGAGGAAATTTTCTACTTCCACACCAACCTGGCGGGGCTGCCGGAACAGCTGACCGACACTGACGGCAACACGGTGTGGCACAGCGAGTACCAGGCCTGGGGCACGACGCGGAACGAGTGGCATGATCAGCAGCCAGGGCGTGAGCAGAACCTGCGTTTTCAGGGCCAGTACCTTGACCGCGAAACCGGGCTGCACTACAACACCTTCAGGTTTTATGATCCGGTTGTGGGGCGATTTACCCAGCCGGATCCGATTGGGTTGATGGGTGGGATCAACCTGTACCAGTACGCGCCGAACCCGATTGGGTGGGTTGATCCGCTGGGGTTAACTAGATGTCCTGACATTAATCCCCCCCCATCTAGCCCAACCCCAAACCCGCAGACAGGCTTAGGCTATGGCGTGAACGACAAACCAGTAAGAATCGAGGGGACATGGAACAAACAGGACATATTTAATGGTCTACACGGAAGGACACCAAAATCATTAGGTTCTCCTGACCTACACCATGCACATCAAATGCCTGGCTCAGGCATACATGAAGTTCGCCCTAGAGACCACAGAGGAAATAAGGCTCTACATCCGAATGGACAAAGAAACCAAGGCGTAACACCCGAAATGCGAAAGGCCGATCGGGAACTACACTGGTGGTACCGCGCCAGAGAACAAGGCGCCGACAAAATCTACCCCAACTCAATATACGATTAAAAAGAAGTCAATCATATGAACCGAGACACCTTCAGTAAAAATGTAGAACTTGTAAAAAAACTCAAGCCAGAATGGTTCTTGTGCACAGACGGACAGATAGCAACTCCCAAAAATATAAGCGCAATTGAAAAATCTATAAATGCCAAACTACCTGACGAATTTACATTTTTCTCGTTAAACTACGAGGCAGGTTACTTTGGCTTTATAAACATCTTCTCCCTAAGCCCAGATAGTGAGTGGTATTTACCCAGCAAAACAAACGAACACCCCAATGTCGCACTACCCAGCAACTTCATAGCATTTAGCGATGACGAAACAGGCGGATACTATGGATTTATAAAAAATGACACAAACCACAGCAACAAGGTATATCATCTAGACTCATCAACAAATGAAACAACCCCAACAAATCTAAATTTCTTTGAATTTGTAATAAGTAATGCCTTCAAACCCGAGCACTTTGAGATCCCCTTACCGTAGTAGATAAGCTGCCGGTCCAGCGTGTCGATGCCTTCGGCCACAGTGTCAAGTTTGGCTACGACGCCTATGGCCGCCTGCTGCACCTGAGCAATGAAAACCAAGAACGCTACCGATTTGAGTGGGACGCGCTGGACCGCCTGCTCGCCCAACAGGACCTGGACGGCAGCGGGCGCATCTACCAGTACAACCCGCTGGATGATGTTACCGGCATCCACCATATTCCCGCGCCGCTGGCCGAGCCTGGTCTGGACGGCAAGGACAGCGCCGAACCGCACATGCCACTGGTGCACCATTTCGAGCGTGATGCCTTGGGACGGTTGATTCGCAAACGCACCGACGATGGGGTCACCGAGTATGCCTACGACAATGCCGACAACCTGCTGACGATCAATTTCACCAACGTTCAAGGTGAAGAACAGTGTCTCAACTACACCTACGACGCCCTCGGTCAACTGCTTAGCGAGACCAACAGCGCCGGCCTGCTGCAGTACGACTACGATGAACTGGGCAACCTGCAAACCCTGACCCTGCCCGATCAGCGTCAGCTCAACCATCTGTACTACGGTAGCGGCCACCTGCATCAACTCAACCTGGGTGGCCGGGTGATCAGCGACTTCGGGCGCGATTCACTGCACGAGGAAGTGCTGCGCACTCAGGGCGCCCTGCTCACCCGCACCCGCTATGACCGCAATGGCCGACTCAGCCAGAAAGCCCTGCACTACCAGCAGGTCGCCCGCGAAGTATTGCCGCTGTTGCAGAAAGACTACCAGTACGACGCCAGCGACAATCTGGTGGCCGAGATACTGACCCAGACCCAGCGACCTGGCGGCAACCGCCCGACCACGGCGGCCAATGACGACAGTCTGATCGGGCGATTTCACGGCCACACCTCAACCGGCAAATCCTATCAAGGCAGTGCCGCGTACGGCTACAACCCGGTCGAAGAGATCCAGAGTGTGCGCCGGGGTCAGTCTATCGAGAGCCTCAACTACGACGCGGCCGGCAACCTGTTCGATGGCTATCGGGTCAACGGTCTGATCAAGCACAACCGGGTGCATGTGTATCAGGACAAGCGTTATCGCTATGACCGCTTTGGCCGGCGGAACGAAAAACGTAGCGGCAGCAACCGCATCCAGCGATTCGAGTATGACGCCGAGCACCGACTGATCGAGGTACATCAACAGAACGGCGCCCTGCGCCAACGCGTGGTATTCGGCTACGACCCGCTGGGGCGGCGCATCAGCAAGCAGGTGTATAACGACAACGCCAGCGAGCCGAGCCACCGCACGCTGTTTCATTGGCAAGGCTTGCGACTGCTTGAAGAGGTGCAGGACGGCAGACCCAGTCTGTACGTATATGCCTATCCGGGCAGCTACGAACCCTTGGCCCGCGTCGATGGCAAGCCAGGCAGCGAGGATATCTTCTACTTCCACACCAACCTGGCGGGGCTGCCGGAACAGCTGACCGACACTGACGGCAACACGGTGTGGCACAGCGAGTACCAGGCCTGGGGCACGACGCGGAACGAGTGGCATGATCAGCAGCCAGGGCGTGAGCAGAACCTGCGTTTTCAGGGCCAGTACCTTGACCGCGAAACCGGGCTGCACTACAACACCTTCAGGTTCTATGATCCGGATGTGGGGCGGTTTACTCAGACGGATCCGATTGGGTTGGCGGGCGGGCTGAACCTTTATCAATATGCTCCAAATTCGACAGGTTGGATTGATCCATTAGGGCTAAGGAGATGCCCTAAACTATGGGATGTGGACTCCCACCAAAATAATAAGAACGCCGTTAGGGGCCGAAATCTTAAATTGGATTCACACCATGTCGGACAAAAAAACATCATGCAAAATTTGGTGAAGAATTATGATCCCAAGACAGCTCCGACCATCCTAGTACCTCGGACTGGCCATACAACAAGAAATGGAGAAATCGGCATTGTATCCAGAAGCAAGATAAACCCAAAAACAGGACAACCATTTACAAATGCCAGATCTCTTGTCGCTAGAGACATTAAAGAGCTAAGGAGAGTTTACCCAGACATTCCGAATAGCAAGCTCCAGGAACTCATTAGACTTAACAAAGAAATGTACCCAGAACTCAGGTAAGGACAGGCATATGAACCTTGACGAGCAAGTGATAAATTCCATATTCGAAGAGCTACTCGAAGACAACTCATCTAACTACAAGAAAGAACTGAGTAAACCCGTTGACTCAAAGCTAGACTTATACGCCAGAGTGCGGTGTGCGCTAGCCAAACTAAGCGCCAGCGAAAGAGACGATATTTTTAGAATTTTCGACATAATTATTGCCGATAGCGCATCTGTAATATTTGGCACACTGGATGGAACTCATTTCCCAAACAATATTAATGAAGATTTTATTCTTCAATACAACAACAAAGAAATCCAAGGCAATTTACAGGATATTTTCATAGAAAAAGCCGAAGAAAAGGGCATCTACAAATAGAAATAACAAGAGTGATGGAGGTGTGCTTTGGCTACCGGCCGACGGCGCCTGGCAACATGCATGAGTGCCATTCGCCGCCCCCGAACAACGCCCACACCCCGCCCGCGTGGACGGAATCACTTACACACTTCCGCCGCTGCTGGAGCCACAACTCGATCACGAATGGCGTGTCACCCGCCACTGGGGCATCACCGATGCAATGGACAAGAACAAACACGACCAGTTATTCAGTTACCGCGATTGTTCAAATGCGCAAACGCTGTACCACTACGATACCGACGGGCACCTCTACCTGGACTGACCCGCCGCTCGGCCAGCACCCGTCGTCCACATCGGCCTAAGTTGTAGGAGAAAGCCATTGACGTCCAACGTGGCTTACCCGCCCAATGCCGATCACCATGGATGGAGCGTGCAACAGCACACAGGGGCGGACTGGGATGACGATCGGCGCACGGTTACGAGAGGAACGCATACGCTTGGCGCTGTCCCAGCGCGCGTTGGGAGAGGTCGGCGGCGTGGAGGCCAATGCACAGCGACGCTACGAAGACACCAGCCGCTATCCCAAGGCCAACTACCTCGCCGCGATCACCACCGCAGGGGTAGACGTGCTCTATGTGCTGACGGGCGAGCATCATATTCCGTCGCCAAGCCGCGAAGACCTGACCCTGGCTCAGCATGACTTGCTGCTCTATCAGCGTCAGCTCAAACAGTTGCAGCGCCGTTCCGAGGGGCTGATGCAGACAATGCAGCAGATGTCCGACGGACTACTTCGCCCTGAAAGCAGCACCTAAGAACCCCAATGTTGCTCCGACGGCAACCCCGCAAACGCTGACAGGAAGTTTCATACAGCGCAAAGGGAAACTGGCGACTGGGCAAACCCTGACTGAAACCTAATCTCTCAACTGTAGCGAACCCTACGACAACGCTTAACACAGAGAGGGAGAACAGGTGTGTCGACAGTCGAGAGCGCGATTCCAGCAGATGCCATTCCAGCCATCGGCCAGCCTTACGGAGGTGGATTTGTCACCGGCATCACCCGCGATACGCCGACCGGGCAGCTCTATCTGAACATCACGGCGGGCGGTCAATACGAGCTTAGAGGCGCGTGGGGCAAGCCAGGGAAATTGATTGAGGGCGCCGACAGTTTCACCGATAGCCGCGCCAACACAGGAGCGATGGCGGCGGCTGGCAGTGAGCTTGCACGACAGACGCTGAATCTGAACATAGGTGGCTTCAACGACTGGGCAATTCCAGCACGCGATGTACAGGAATTGCAGTACCGCCATTTTAAGCCAGGTTTTTACACCAACCATGTAGGCGCGTGCAGCGGTGTAAACCCAAGCAGCGTGCCTGTGGGGATGCCCTATAGCGAAGAGGAACCCCCACAGACGGCTCATCCGGGTTTCAGGCCTGGAGAACCGGAGGCATTCCATGGCTTATGGTGGATGACGTCAACGCAGTACTCCGCAGATTATTGCCATGCAATTAATTTCGAAGAAGGCTTTCAAACGGGCATTGGCAAAGGTGGCGACCTCCCCGCCCGCCCAGTCCGCCGTATACCCATTGCTTTTGACTACCCTCAACTGCCTGGAACCGCTCAGGATTGAACTCGCTGAGGGCTCCACCAGCACATCCGTGAGGGGCGGAGAGTTACGTCTGCGCACTCTCTATTACTTGTTCGTCAACGGTATTCCCGTATCACTGGACGGCAAGAAGACCGCCTGCGGCGTGGCGCTGATTACCGGCGCCCCTCATGGTTCGGCTCACGACTGATGTGTACGACCTCGGGTGCGTAAATTGTGATCCGTAGAGGCGGATGCAGGCAGACACGGCAAACCGCGATCGGTCCACCAGCACCAGGCGCCGGCCAATGCACGCTCCTTGGCGATACGTTCCGATGCCTTCATAAAGGGGCTCAGCACATGCAGCGGCACGGGCGCATCTCCAGCATCCACCAGCAATGCATTGGCAAAGGCCGCCGCCTCACTAGCCGTCGCGTCATACCGCAACGGCTTGATAAAACGCCTGCGCTGCTCGATCAGTGCGTGAACCAACATTGCGTCATGCAAGCCCTCCACCGCTATCCATTCAGCCGTGGTCAGCATCAAGCTGGCTGCCTCCACCGCATAGGTGGACTCGCGCTTGGCGTAGACCAGCGCCGTGACAATCAACCGTAGAGGGATATCACTGTCAGCATCCCGCGCCTCGAACAATGCTGCGTAGCTATGTTGCAACCGTCTCCAAGTGGCGTCGTTCAGCAGCAGCGGCACCTCCGGCATGTGCTTGATCCAGAGCTTATGCCCCTGCCCGCCCGGTTCACAGCCTTTGAGCTCGCCCAGGATCAACGCCAGCGGTCGCTCTTCGCCCACCGGGTTGAGCAACGCCAGCTGTTGACGCCGCCGTTGTGCGATATCGGCTTTGTGCTCAAGGGTGAATTGTTCGGGCACATACAGGCGTTCGCTAAGGGATACACCCTTGACCCGAATATCCCGCGCCGCCGCCATCAGGTAATGATGGATCACTCGCTGTGAACGCTTCCCGGCCATGGCCGGACTCCAGCGATTGAAGCCGGCACGCTCGAACAAAAAGTGCGTCACCGCCCGCAAGCTCATGCGTCGCGCCGTGGCCTGCACCTCGCCGGGCTCCTCCTGTGCCGGGCCATGCACGACACTGCGTCCGCCCAACCGGGCCCACGGAAAATCCACGCGCAACTCAACCTGCCCCGGCACGTCTTCGCGCACCGCCTCCCCGAGCAATGCGCCCAGTCCAGACGCTGCCGCCTCGGGCGCATAGGCCGCGCAACCGGGATGGTGCAATTGACCAGTGTCGGGCATACGTTTGATCTGGTACTGCCGGTAGTGCGCGATATACATCTCCACGCCTCCCGGCACGCATAGGCAGCGCGGGCGTTCTGCAGTGCCATGCAGTTGCGCCAAATACGTTTGCAGGCGCGGATCGTCAGCTTCAAAAATATGCCCACCGAGGGCGAAATGACGTGTGCCCATGGTTGCCCTCCCATCGGGTCCGCGCTAGAGCAAGCGTTGGGTCAGGTCGGACAGCGTCGGACGCGGTCGGGGTAACAGCGCGCGCACTGCACTGTTATCGCGGATGCCAAGCAACACCCCGACTTGCGCCTCATCCGCACCGCACTCGTACAGCAATGCGGTTACGGTACGTCGGGCATCGCGACTGCTGAGGGCAGGCAAACCCGCCAGGCGAAACAGTTTGCGCAAGGCGTCCTGCATGCCCCGGCAGCGATGATGGGCAATGCCATCCACTTCGCTGCATTGCAGCGCATAAGCCTGACCGTAGGGGTTAAGAAATAGCGGGCTGTCGGGTGCCAGGCCCAGGTAGCGGTCACCCTCGCCCAGCCCATGCCCGCGCCGCACGCGTTCACGCAGATAATCGGTCAGGGCTGCGATCAGCCTAGGACTGGTGAGGTACAGCGGTCGCACATGAGCGTTATGGCTGACCTCGGCGCGGACTTCGCTACGCGTGCGCAACTGGCCGTTGGCATTCACGCAGTCGCTGACGGTCAAGCGGGCCAACTCCAGCGGGCGCATCCCGGTGGTGAACAGTAGGTAGAACAGCGCGAGGTCATGCGCGCTATGCCCCGAACGTGCGCGCAGTTGATCTATCGCCTGCTGCAGCATCTGACGATTCAACACCGGCGAGACCTCGCCGCATTCCACCGCAACAGTGCGCGCCAGGGCGCATTCGAGGGCTGGGCGATGCTCACGTAAGCGTCGCACAAAAGCCGCACTGTCGAGCGTCAAACCTTGGATGCCCACGCTGTGGATCAGATGCTCAACCAGCGCCTTGATCCGGCGCTCAACCACACTGCGCGCCAGCCCATGTCGACGGCCCACGGTCTGGTAGCTGTCGCCATCGAGCACCTCACGCAACATCACCACCAATTCGGCGTAACCGTGCGGATCCGTCAACCATGCGGGCATCGGTCCTACTCCCTCACGTTGCAAGTGGTCAAAAACGGAGAACGGCCACGCCGTTCTCCGTACAGGGGCACCCGATCAACCGGACCGCGTTTGATTGAACGATGAGTCCCCTCCTTGTGCCTGCATCCACGCCTGGACGTCCTCGGCGCGCCACACCGTGACGCGTTCGGACAGTTTCAGCGGGGCCGGAAAGCTGCCGGCCTGGACCCGGCGCCACAGGGTCGATTTCGACACCGGGATCAGCGCCAGCACCTGGACCTGGCGTAGGAACCCGCACAGCGGGACGCCCGGCAGCGGTGGTTGAAACGATAAAACGGAGGCGGCGCTAGGCACCGCCTGTTGTGTAGTGGACATGATCAAGCCTCCAGCGGCGGATGCCGCAGCAGGTCATGACCCCTCACTCGTTGTCGGCCTAGGTCAGACTCGTACCGACAACCAGGAACACCGAACGCATTGACGCACCCTGGGGTGTTCCGATCAGGGGGGCGCCGGGAGTCGTGCTCCCGCTTTCAGGGCTGGACAGATAAAGAGATCCAGCGGTCTCCGACGCTCACCACGGTGGCCGGCGTCCTTCAGTGCGAAGGCTCGTCGGGCAACGATGGTGGCGTCGTCTCAAGCGCGTCATCGTCGAGCAGAGCGGTCGCCGACAACTCAGTGCTCGTCTTCTCCTCGTTCTTCGGGTGCGTCGCTGTGCGGGCCGCGCCCAGGTTCATCCGCCGTCGCAAGCCGCTGGCAAAACGTCGCGCGCCGTTGGCGATATCGCGCACTTGGCGCTTGATCAGCGCACGTTGCTTGTCCACGGCCGCCGGGCTCAGCACTTCGTGAATCTCCAGGGTCTGCAACAACGGCATCAGCTGATCCAGCTTGCCCAGCACCTCCAGATAGCGTCGGCCGTTGGCGGACAGCACCCCGACTTCAACCTCCAGCGGCAGCGTGTCGTAGCTCGCGGCGTCGGTAATAGCCTGAGCCTTGAAGAGTGCCTCTGCCTCATCGATGGCGTCATTCAACACGGTGTTTATTCTTTCCAGTTGCTCGCGCAACACCGCTTCAACCTGGGCGATTTCGGCATGATCCAGCCGGGTACGGGCGATCACCGAAATGAAGTGGCTGTTGAGCTGCAAGGTCATAAACAGCCGCACAAAAAAACGTTTACCTTCCGGGCTGGCAAACCGCGCGCGCAGCTTGACGCTGGCCGCTTCGATACGCCGAAAATCGGCTTTGGTTTGTTTGGCCAGGATGCGGGCATTGACTCCGCCCTGATCGGTGCGCACCCAGTCGCTGTCGGTCATATCGGTCATACCGTCTGCTCCGATGTTGCCTGGGCTCATGATCGCGCAATCGCGCTGAATTGGGCGGGCAGAACTCCCACCAACATGCGGGCATTTCACTATTAGTGCGCGGGTTTGGCGGCTACGCCCTTGACCCGTGCACGCGCTGGTCCTAGGTTTTCGTCCAGTAGTACGCGGTAGCTGGCACACCGTTTCGACAGCGTCGAACAAGCCAGCCTTATCAGGTTGTTGGTGCCGGCGTTTAGAGCCGGCGATTGTCTACCCATGCGGGGTCATGCCCCGCGTTGGGGCTGTGCCTCGCTTTTTTCAGGAGGCCATGCCGATGCTCAGTCTTTGCACATCGTGTTGTTCGCCGCGCCTTGCCCACCCTGGGCCGGACGCGCTGACGGGCAGTCTTCCACTGGAAGGCATCCCGTCGTCCCCCCTCCCCTTGCCGACCGATTCGGTCGGCGACTGGAGCGAAGAAGAAGTGGTGTATTTACACTGGCGTCTGTTGCAAGACGTCGCGCAACTCGCCGACCCGGCCGCGCCGTTGGCCGAGAAGTTCGACACCCTGCTCTGGGTGTTTACCGAGCCGCATTACGACGCCCTGCCGTTCTCGTTCGCCACCTGTTTGCGGGTGGTCGGCTGCAATCCGTTATCGCCGATCGGCTACTGCGGCGCGGTGGATGTTGAGGAGGTCCGTGACCAGCTCCGCCATCAACTGCGGCGTTGGTTCGAGTGTTCATTGGAGGCTTACCCCGCGTGGGTGCAGCAACTGGTGCGCGAGCGACCTGACTGGGTTCACGCCCACCTGGACAAGAACCCGCAATGGCTCAATGAGCAACTCAAGAGCATGGCTGAACAAGGTGATTTGTTCAGCTGAGTGATACGCCGCCCCAGCCGGGGTGGCCCTGTGTGCGTTCACCGCCGGTGAGCGTTTCCCCTGACGGGCCTGCCCCGCTCAGGGGGAGTGCCCGTTGTTTGTACTGCGGAGGACATCATGTTTATCACCGTTAACATCCATCAGGCCAACGCGCTGCGTAACCAACGTTATGCCTTCACCGACCGGTTCACGCTGGTCTCGGAGTTGTTGCAGAACGCTCGACGGGCCGGCGCCAGCCGAATCGAGATGGTCTATGACGAGGCGCAACAGACGCTGCAGGTTCGCGACAACGGTACCGGCATCCAGGACTTTCAAACGCTGCTGAGTCTGCATGAAAGTGGTTGGGCCTCGGACCTGCGCGACGCCGAGCAGGCGTTCGGCGTGGGCTTTTCCCAATGCCTGTACCGGGCCCGGCATTGCCGTATCACTTCAGGCAGGCAGCGTATCGATTTCGACTGTGATGCCGCACTGGCCCAGCAGCCGATTGAGGTACTCAACGCGCCCGAGGCGCTCGACGGCACCTGTGTTGAACTGGACGGCGTCGAGCTGCCCGACTGGCAAGTCCGCATCGCTCAGTTGTGCATGGGCTTTCCGGTTCCTCTCCACCTCAATGGCCAGGAACTGCCACGGCCCTTGGCCCTGGCGGCGCTGAAGACCCAGCCCACCGAGATCGGCGAGGTGTTTCTATTGGGGCGTGACGATGGCTGCTGCACCCGTCAACTCCTGGTGTTTTTGCAGGGGTTTTGTGTGTGGCATTCGCCCTGGGGCCTCAATGAACTGGCCAATGTGGTGCACCTGGATCCACAGCAATTTTTGGCCCGCCTGCCGGACCGCGATAAGTTGCTGGACGAAGACCAGCAACTGGCACGCATTCACGCTGTGCTCGAACGCTGCTGGCAACAGGTGCTAGAAGAACGCGTGACCACGCTGGACGCTGAGCAGTTCCTGGCGCGTTACACCTACTGCGTACACCGCTGGAAGCAGCAGGCCTTGCTCAACCACCTGGACCTGTTACCAGAAGCCAACTACCAGGTGTTCCGTGACTACCCGGTGCAATCCCGCAACGGACTGGGCGAAGGCCTCCAAGCCGCCACCCACCCGCTTCACCGTCAACAGATAGAACGCGCGGCTGTGCAGTTGGTAGAGCTTGCGCCGCTGAACGAGTTAAATGCCGCCGTGTGGATGTTCGCCCGGGCCTGCAACTATCGGGTGTGTGAGCATCAGGCGTTGGACGAGCAGCATTGGGTTCATCCGCACGTAAAGGTGCTGGAAACCGAGGCGCTGCAAGTGACCGTGCTGCAGGAGCAGTATCGCGGGTGGTTCGAGAGTCGCTGGATCAGTGCGCCCGTGGTGCTGTGCGCCGCGGTCCGCCTGCAAATCGGCAATCGCATGGTCGATATCACGGATGAAGGGCTGTGCCACGACGCGGTGCTGTATATCCCGGCCGGCGAACGGTCAGGCCAGGTGGTGCGCCAGGCGATGAACTACGTCGATGAGCACGACTACGTGCATGAAGACGACGCCGAAGCGGACTCCGTGGCCTTGGCCGAGCTGGTTCGTCATCTGCGTAGCCGCGACCCGCTGCACACGTTACGCGCATTGTTGAGCGAGCTGCAGTTGGACCGCTACCCCGCATTGCAGGGCCAGCGGTTTGCAGTGAGCGTCGGCCACCAACCCAGCGACCTGGGCTTGGCGTGCCTGGACGTACAGGGAGGCGATCATGCTCAGCCCTGACTACCAGTCCCGCATCGATGCGGTGAAACAGCGCGCGCAGGGGCATTGGACCGACATCCTCGCCGGTCTCGGCGTGGACGCGGCCATCCTGCAAAAACGCAACCGGCCCTGCCCACTCTGCGGCGGCACGGACCGCTTCCAGTACACCGACAAGTTCGGCCAGGGCAACTACCACTGCCGCAAATGCGGCGCCGGGGACGGATTCAACCTGCTGCAAGCGGTGACCAGTAAGGATTTTCATACCTTGCTGGTGGACGTGGAACACTACCTGCGCCTGTCGCCGGCTGATGCGGCCAACAGCGCCGCCGCGCCCTCGCCGGAACGTATGAAACAACTGGCACGGCGCTTGTGGCAGGAAGCCCGGCCCGTGCAAGCGGGTGATGAAGTGGATCGTTACCTGCAAGGCCGCAGGCTGGAGCTGGCGGTGTACCCGCCGGTGCTGCGCTGCCATCCGGCGCTGGCGTATTACGAAAAGGATCAGGCCGGCAAGTCGCGCAAGGTAGCCGAATACCCAGCCCTGCTCGCGTGCGTACAGGGCGCGGATGGGCATGGCGTTTCCGTGCATCGGACCTACCTGCACAACGGCGCCAAGGCCCCGGTCGCCGAACCGCGCAAGCTGCTGACCGCCTGTGACGGTGGCGCCGTACGGCTGTTCGCCGCCGCCGAGGAACTGGCGGTGGCCGAGGGCCTGGAAACCGCGTTGGCGGTGCACCTGGCCACCGGCAAGCCGATCTGGATGGCACTTAACGCCGGCAACCTGGAAAAGCTCTGGTTGCCGGCCCAAGTGCGGCGGGTGCTGATCTATGCCGACAACGACGCCGACGGCGATTTCACCGGCCAGGCCTGTGCCTATGCCCTGGCCCGCCGCCTGCGACGCATGAGCGCAGACGGAACCCCGCGTGAGGTGCAGGTGTTTGTGCCCAAACAGCCCGGCAGCGACTGGGCCGATGTCTGGTACAGCAAAAGCGCGTGACCTGAGGGGTGGCGCGGCGCAGGCCGCCCACCCGCTTTTTCAGTGCCGCTGCCTTTTCGGCGGCGGCAGCGAAAAAGCCTAAACCTTCCACCGTTCGACCCGGGATCGCTGTCTGCCCGGATACGCCTATGACGCATCGAAGACAGCCCTGAAGTGACCGCACGGCGCCCGCCGTGCCTGATCTGGACCGATCAACCGATTGGCCCATTAACCCTGTCGGGGCTTTCCCCGTCAGGGGAGGCACGTCCCCGTATCCATCGAGGATAAGCATGATGAAAACTGGATGCACACTGCAAAGCCTGGCCCAGGAACTGGAGCGCCAGCAACACGCGAAGAAAGACCTGGTCCTGGCCTCGTCATTGATGCGACACAGCACCGATGAGCAGGGTCAGACCCAGTTGCTGGTCAACGAACAGCAGGGGCTGACGCGTTACGGCGTGACGCCTCTGGCGCGCCAGCAACTGGCCGAGAAACTGCGCATTCCGTTCACCTATTTTGAGCGCATGCGCCAAAACGAACCGGCCCTGCTGGATCGCAACGTCAATACTTGGCTGAAGAGCGGCGAACGGCGGATGCTGCGCACCCTCGACGGCAAGGTCCGCGCGGTGTTGTCGGAACGCTACCGCCGCCTGGACAACTACGCGTTGGCCGACAGCGTACTGCCGCTGCTGCAGCAACTGCCGCACGTGCAGTTCATGTCAGTGCAACTGACCGACACACGGATGTACCTCAAGTGCGTGACACCGCGACTGCACTATGAAGTAGCCCCCGGCGATATGGTTCAGGCCGGGGTGGTCATCTCCAATTCGGAGGTCGGCCATGGCTGCCTGTTGGTGCAACCGCTGCTGTATCGGCTGATCTGCCGCAATGGCCTGATCGCTTCCGACCCAACCCTGCGCAAAACCCATCTGGGCCGTGTGGCGGTTGACGACGAGGCCGCATTGACGGTGTTCCAGGATGACACCCTGCGTGCCGACGACCAGGCGTTCTTCCTGAAAGTGCGCGATGTGGTGCAAGCGGCGGTGTCGGAGGTGACCTTCCGGCAACTGGCGCAGAAGCTGCAAAAGACTCGCGGCATCCCCCTGACCGGTAACCCGGTCTGCACCGTCGAGTTGCTGGGTCAGCGTTTCGGCCTGAACGAGGGTGAGCGCAGTGGCGTGCTCTGCCACCTGATCCAGGGCGGCGAGCTGTCCGGCTATGGCCTGGTCAATGCAGTGACCCACTACAGCGCCGAAGTGGAGGACTATGACCGTGCCACCGACCTGGAAGCCTTGGGCGGCAAGCTGATTGAGTTGCCGTCACGAGAGTGGAAACAGTTGGCGGAAGCGGCCTGAACCGTCTATCCGGCGATGAACGCCGGCGGGCGCCCCTCGGTTGGAGGGCGCCCGTTTGGCTTGTTAGGCTGGTCAACTGAAAACCTAACGCTTGGGAGGAACCCATGAAAACGACTGAGCAGATCGATGACTTGCGCCAACGCTGGCAGGAGGCACGCGAGGACAACACGCCCGGCGCCCCGGTCGACGAGGTGCTGGATCGCCTGGAGCAAAAATATCAGACGCTGGCGGATACTCAGGACACGAGCGAGTAATACCGTTGTCGTGACCCCACGCAAGACCGCGATCTCCTGAACGACGCCCGGTTGCTACCCAGAATTTGCCTGGCATTGCCAGGGTCAATGGCCTCGCCCTCTTGCCCTGGCTACCGGCGCGCGCTCCACTGCGCATTCAGACAAACGGGCCACAGAGCCCGTCGCCGAGCCAGGCCACCCGAGCGTAACGGGCTGGCCGCTGCCGGGAGGAGATCATGGATCAGTTGGCTCTCACTGATGTACAGGCCACCAACCTTTACCAATTGCAGACCATCTGCCTGGCGCTGGCTCGCGACCCGCAGGCGGCCGTGCGGCACTACGAGTTGACCCGCGAACACGCCGACGCCCTGCAGCACCTCAGTGCCGATGAACTGTGGCGGTTAGTCAGCCGGGTTGGCCCGCACACCTTGTTTCCCTTGCGGCGGGATTGGCAGCAGTTGGCGGACTGCCCCGACTCACTGACGCCAGCCCACGCAGTGGCGCATAACGCGCTGGCCGGGCGGCACTGAGGTGGACGGCGATGCACACGTTGTTTGCCCAACAGCGCCTGTCGCAGTACGCAGAAGCCCGCGAGTATGTCGAGTTGGGCGCCCGGCTGGTGACCGTGCAACGCCTGACCGGCTTGCGTCCACCCGACCTGCACCGTTGGTTTTTCCGAGACCCCAGGCAGGCGCAATTCGGCCGGCCACCGAATGCGGTGCAGTGGTACACGCTGGCCAATCTGTTGCAGCGGGTCGACGCCTGCTTGTTCGCGGCGCCGTTCCAGCGCCTGATCACACGGGGCTTTGCCCCTAAAGCGGCGCTGCTCAACGCCTATCGCGGCTACCTGGAACTGGGCCTGTGCCAACCACGAGTCGACTTCGACCGCGCCGTAGACCTGGCCGGGCATATAGCCGGTCTCTGGCTGACCCACACCGCGCATCTGATCGTGCTCACCTGCCCACTCTGTGCCTGCGACACCTTGAGCACGCAGGGCCTAAAAACACCCTTGGACTGCCCGTTCTGCCAGTTGCAGTCGCGCTACCCGCGCGACAAACGCGTACGGGTGCACTTCCCCACTCCCGTGCCGCGCCAACTCGCCATGCCGCGGCTGGGCATCAGCGCCTTCTGTCCCGGCTTATCCCAACCCACGTCTACGCCGCCCTCGTTTTCGCGCAGAGCCCAGCGATGAGCCAACCCCTTTCGCCCTCACCGACACAAGAGTTGACGGCCCTGCCAGTGTCGCAGGTACTGGCGCAGCATCAGGAATGGATTGAGCGGATTCGCGTGTGCTACGGCGCCGAGCGCCAGCACTTTGAACACGAGGTGTTGAGCGTCATCGAAGGTTATGCGGCCTATGTGCACTTACTGCCAGCGACGCCAGCAGATGCCTTTTGTGAACCAGGCGGCTTGCTGCGCCTGGGCTTGGAGACCGCGTTCTACAGCCTGCAAGGCAGCGACGGGCAAATCTTCGCCGGGCGTGCCAGCCTGTCCAGCCGCCGCCACCTGGAACCGCGCTGGCGACTGGCGGCGCTGATCGCCGGTCTATGCGCCGAAGCCTACCGGCCGCTGGCACAGATGCGGATCACTTCGCCCAACGACGCAGCCTGGCCGGCGGCGCTGGAGCCACTGGCACACTGGTTGCGAAACAACGACGTGGAACGTTATGCCGTGGGTTGGCGAGCGAACCTAGCGGAAGCGCGCAGCCTGAACCTGTTCGTCTTGCCGCATCTACTGCCCGCCGGAGTGTTGCGGCATCTGGCCGATAGCAATGAAGTGATTATCCCGCTGTTGCTGAACAGCCTGGCCAATGAACCGCAACACACGTCACCCAACCAGCTATTGGATCTGGTGCGACGCGCACAGAGCGTGGTGATTGATCGGCAACGACGTCAGTACGCCGGCTGCCACATCACATTCGCTCGCCCACCCTCCCCGCACCAGGCGCTCGACGCTGCACTGCGCCAACTGTGTCAGCACAACCCCGCGTGGTGGCCAAACCGCCCGAAGAGCCGGCTGTGGTGGGGAGCAGACGGCGTTTTTTTGATCTGGCCGGGGGCCGCTGCCGAACTGCATCGGGCGCTGCACGATGTGCTGCAGACGAAGCTGCCGGACGATCCCGAGGCCTTGTTGCCCTGGCTGGCCGACGCAGAACTGCTGCAGGCAACCCCGGCGGCGGACTTGCTTTGGCCTATCCAGCCACCGCCCGCCCAGACGCCGCAGACCGCCCTCAAACTGCTGGACAGCCCACCCTGTTGGGCGGACCTGGACCCAAAGCCCACGCCGCTGGACCAATGCCTAATGCCTCCGCCCATCGCGCGCCCGCCCACCCTAGCGCCCGAACAGTGGCCCTTGCCGTTGGAGCCAGAACCGGAACCATCCGCCCCCGAACAACCACCGCCCTTGATCTTGCAGGCACCGCTCCGCCTGAATCCGACCGTACGCGATGCGCTCACCCTGGCCCTGCCCACCCTGTACGCCCCCTGCGCCACCGCCCAGGTGCGCACCGTCGCCGAGGGCCTGTTTGTACCGCTGAGCACGTTTGAGCAGCACCGCGTGTTGCCGGCGGCCGCGCTACGTGCACTGGACGACGCCGGCATGCTGGTGCCGTCAGCGACCGACGCCGCCCCCACCCACACGCGCGACTTTGCGGGTACACCCACCCACGGCGTCATCATCGCACCGCGCTTTATCGGTGGACTGGACCCGGCCGCCTTCATCCCCCCGACGGAGCCGGAGCCCTGAAATGTTGCGTCGTTACGAAATGCCCTGGCGCCGCGCCTATGAGCTGTATGCCGCGATTGCCTGGGGCCTGGGCCTTTTGTGGCTGGTCGCCGTCGGCCTGCCCGGCTGGCTGCATCCACGCCTGGCCCTGCCGTTGGCGCTGTTGTGCCTGCTGCTGGCGGTACGGCGCCTGGCCCAGGCCCTGCAGGTCTTGATCCTCCGTGCTTCGCTGGTCGGCCATGCCATGCAAACCCTCAGCACCCGCGAACTGGCCCGCTGGTGCCAAGCACCGGATCAAGTGTTCCTCGGTTTCGGTTTCGAGTGGCAGCCGCAGCATTCCCAGCGCCTGTATGAGCTGGCCAAGATCGACTACCGCGACCTGCTCGCCCCGCCCCGCGTCTTGCGCTGGCTGGGCTACCGCCGCCCACCCCAACCCGACGCCGAGATCGGCCTGCCCTACCTGCACGGCGTCGAACCCCAGGAGCAGGCGCTGTACCGCCCACTGCAGAACTTCGAGGGCGGCACCCTGCTGGTTGGCACCACCCAGTCCGGCAAGGGCGTGGCCCTGGCCACCCTGATCACCCAAGCCGTCCGCCGCGGCGACGTGGTGATCGTGCTTGACCCGAAAAACAGCCAACGCCTCAAGCGTGTTGTGCAGCGTGCCTGCGACGATTACCGCGAACCCGGCACCTTCCTTGAATTCCACCCCGCCTTCCCCGAACACGGCGTGCGCCTGGACTTCACCTTCAACTGGCAAAAGCCCACCGAAATCGCCTCACGCATCCAATCGGTACTCCCGCCGGACACCGGTGGGGCCTTTGCCGCCTTCGCCTGGGATGCGGTCAACGTGGTGGTGCAGGCGCTGGTCGATATCGAAGAACGCCCCAACCTGCTCAAGCTCACCCAATGCATCGAAGGCGGCATCGAACCGGTACTGGAACGCTCGCTGTCCCGCTACTACGAACAGCAACTGGGCCACGGCTGGCGCGAGCAGGCCACCCTGAAAAAGCTCCTGGACGACGCCCGGCGCGGCAAGCTCAAACGCCCCTCGGACGCGACCAGCCCACAATTGCTGGCCCTGGTCAGCTACTACGAGCACCACCTGCCCGCCGCCCAACGCACCAAGGTGCTCGACGCCCAGGTGCGCACCTTCCGCCACAACCGCGAGCACTACCAGAAGATCACCGCCAACCTGCTGCCGATCCTGTCGATGCTGACCTCCGGCGACCTCGGCCGCAGCCTCTCACCCGACCCGTTCGACCCCCACGACCTACGCCCGATCATGAACTTCGAAAAGATCGAACAGGCCGGCCATGTGCTGTACATGTGCCTGGACTCCCTGCCAGACCCCGCCGTGGCCTCGGCCATCGGCGCCCTGGCCCTGGCCGACCTCGCCGCACGCGCCGGCATGCGCTACAACCTCGGCGGCGGCCGGCGCATCGCCCTGTTCGTCGACGAAGTGGCCAACGTCATCAATGCCCCGCTGATCGAACTGCTCAACAAAGGCGCCGAAGGCGGCGTCTACACCACCTGCGCCATGCAAACCCTCGCCGACCTGGCCGAACGCCTCGGCAGCGAACACGCCGCACGCAAGGCCCTGGGCAACCTCAATAACCTGATCGCCCTGCGCAGCAAGGACCGCCCGACCCAGGACTTCATCGTCGAAACCTTCGGTAAAACTGCCGTCCACAGCCTGCGGCACGGCCTGTCCAGCGGCGCCGACGCGCACCTTGGCGACTTCTCGTCGAGCCACTCAACCACAGTGATTGAAGGGTTCGAAGAACGCGTACCGGCCGACATGCTGGGCAAACTGCCTAACTTGCAGTACTTCGCCTCCGTCTCGGGCGGGCGCCTGCTGAAAGGGCGCTTTCCCATCATCGTGCCGGACAGTGAAGACATGGAGGAACCGCCATGATCCGCGCCATCGCCGTGACGTCGCTGGTGACCTTGCTGATCCTGGTGCTGTACCTGCCCTCGGCGCATCCACCCGAGCGGTTCTTGGCGCAACTGCGGACGGAGCATGTCGCCAGCATTTCCTTCTGGGGACCGGAGGCCGCGAACCGCATTCTTAACCGCGCCTTGCGCCTGCAGGGCGACACGGCCCAGATCACGCCCTTACCCAAGCCCTCCGCCACACCGGACAACGCCACGGCGCAGGAAATGAGCGCGATGAACCGGCGGCTATTCAACAACCCCTACTTCCGCTCGATCGACGCCCTACTCCTGCTCGCCAGCTACCGCGCCGCCGTGCTGCTGGAGTGGTTGCCCTGGCTCGCTGGGCTGATCGCCGTGATGGTCATCGACGCCAGCCTGCAGCGCAGGATCAAGGCCAAGGAGTTTCGGCAGCACGATCCAGAGTTGTTTGCGTTGTATGCCGGGCTGGGGATTTTTACGGCGTGTGCCAGTGTGTTGGCGTGCGCGGCGCCGGTCACTTGGCATCCGATGGTGATGCCGCTGCTGCCGCTGGTGGTGGGGCTTTGGGGGAGTCTGGCGTGGGGGCACTATCATCGGAGGGGATAGGTTTCATTCCAGCATCCACGCAACATTCCATTGTGCTTATAGACACCACTTCAGAGTCAATGTAGCTTTTTGACATCGTGATCATGGATCGTACCGAAAGTCTGCCAAGAGGGAACTGGAGTGCTAGTAAAATCCCTTCACCCAACCAATTTCAATATGCGCCCATCACTCGAGCAACCTATAGTTCTGGCCTCGTTACTAAAAAACAGGCAGGTGACCTGAAATTTCCAGTTGTAATAAATCTATCCCATAACTTTTAAACAAACGACAATAGATAGGCATACAATGGCAACCGAAAGCGAAGTCAGCATCGGTGGAACGTATCTTGGCGGAACAGCTAGATATCTTGGGGACGAGCAAGCGTCACTCTTCAATTCATCCGATCTTGTGGCAACTGGAGATATCAAGGACGACTCATTCCGTCGAGTCTACAGCATTAGTATTGCAGAACTCCGTCGCCGTCTAGAAGCACTTGGTTATTCACTGCCCCAGGTACGTAATGAGATAGTTTCAAATTTAAGAAACGGCTACAAAGAACTCGAAGCAGACGCCCCAACTCAATGCAAAGAATTTCTCGACTATGGCTGCTCAATAACAATCGAACAGCTTATCGAACTAGCCCAACAGTGGAAAACATCAGACAAAAGCGAATGGAACTATCTGTCCCAATTTAACATGGATAACTTTCCAGAGACTCTTCTTGAATTTATTCAAGGGTGCAGCTCCGAACTCCTATTACCCTCTCAAAATATTTGGCTGCACGGCCACTATTTCGAGCGACTACTATGCGAAGTTCATACAGATGACGAGCTATTTGAAATAGATTTCACGCAACTTATCCGTGCCGGCTATTACAAGCCTGACGCTCAACCAATTTCCGATGATTTCGACCATTCGCTTACGCGATTTCATCCGCGCGCCTTCAGACTCATGGATACCCTGACGGAAGAGGAGTCCGATACACTCGAATTCAAGTCCGTGTCGGCAGGCAATCCATCCAAAGCCATTGCTAAGCAACTGCCGAAGTACCTCATTGGCTTTCTGAACAACAAAGGTGGTCAAGTTTTGTTCGGCGTAAGCGATGCCGGCATCGCTGAAGGAGTTTCGCTCAATCGCAATGATCGTGACTTGTTATATCGCGAGATTGCAGCCGCCACCTTATGTATCACACCGAATATAGCTCAAACTGAAGTTAAAGTAGAGCTACGCCCTTTGATTAGTGCTGGCACGGAAGTAAGTGATAAATTCGTTGTTGACATTTCCGTTCCATGCGGCAGACCCAACGAAATGTACTTCACAACTAGTGGAGAGACCTGGTATAGGTTCGGCACAACTACGAACTCACTTACAGGGCACAAGTTATTTAATCACATATGCGCCCGCTACAGCTCGGCCGACAATTTACTCAGAGCCGTAACCCAACGTTATCACGCAGCTACCGATGAAATACGACGTATGGAGCAAGACGAGGCCCGTTCCCAAGCAGATCTCGCAGAAAAGAAAGACGAGTTGTCGGCATTGCGGGAAAGTGTATCTTCCGCCTGGAAACTACTCAAAGAAACAGATCTGATCTGTCCATCCTGCGACTCTCCGATCGCGCGCAGACATTCTTTTGAAGAAACCCTATCAATCGGCGGGAAAGATATAGGCGCAGATTGCGAATACATCGAGTATACCTGCGGCTATTCCACTCGAGACGATCGCACCGAACCGTTATCGCCATGCTCAAACAAAGCCCAACCGCAGTCCGAATGAAGCCCTCCTCAGGAGACGGTTAATGAGCCAACAACGCTTGAACCCTGAATTGGATGCACAAAAATTAAGAGAAAATGCACTCACTTCGATCCGACTCGGCATTGAAGATTTTGAAAGATGCCAAACGGCTCCGAGTTCCGGAGGCGACCCAGCTCGTGCCCTCTCCGCAGTACGGAATCTTTTCGCGGGAGTACTGCTGCTGTTCAAGTACAAAATTGCCATTTCGGTGGACGATCCCAACGACGCCGCATCACTCATTTTCACACCTCCAGAAGTTCTACCCCAAAGCGATGGCAATGGAGGCGTCGAGTGGGCACCCAAAGGAAAATTCAAGCCGACAACCATTGATGTAGGAACAATTAAAAAACGGTTTGAAGGCTTCGAAATCAACGTTGATTGGAAGGTGGTAGAGAGACTTCAGAACTGCCGCAATCATCTGGAACATCTGCATCCTGCAACGACATTAGGTGAGGTCGCTGATTTCGTCGCAGAGCTCTTTCCGGTGGTGCGTGACTTCATCCAGGTCCAGCTGGAAGAACCCCCAGCTGATATTTTGGGCACAGCTTGGCAAACCATGCTGCTGCATCACAGCTTCTTCGTGGATACGAAAGAACAATGCAGAAAGGCTTGGGCAGCAGCAAATGTTCCAGACGGCATGACACCTTGGCTTGACGAAAGCCAATGTGAAGAGTGTTCGTCTTCTCTACTGACCCCCGGCCCACTATTTATTGATGATGGTGCGAGTGTAGAAAGGGACGAAGATACCTTTGAATATCTATGTTTGGCATGCGGCAATACCGACCTCATTGTTCCACTCATCGTCGAAACTTTAAACAAAGCTCACGACTATGATCCACGGGATGGAGAGGAGCCCAGCGTAGAAGACTGCATAGAGTGCGGGCATGGGACATTTGTTATTTATGAACAGAATTGTCTGTGGTGTAAGACAGAGCTTGAGTACACAGAGTGCTGGATCTGTGAAGAAGGTTTAGGCCAGAGTGATCAGGACAATGGAGGGCTTTGCAGTTACCACGCACACACTTATGAAAAGGCAATGCGGGAGTGATCGTTATCATCAGCCATTGCGAAGAAAGAAGGTCGACATGGCTGTAGCGGTGCCCAACTGCGGATGTCGCGGACGGTCTACAAGCCGCTGATAGTGGTGCGCCCCGATTAGACTTGAACTAAATCCTCAACAATGAAGTGATTGAAGTGTGTCACCCCCTGGCTATACGTTCAGAGCGGTGCTGAACCTACCTCTGATCCACAGATTACATGGGGTGAGCCCTATTAACATGTTCGAGCGCACATTGGAGCGTGTTTTGAAATTTATCGCAGGGCTCCCACTCTGCGTTAGAGCGAGTAAATCTTCTCGTGCCTGCTACTCTTCCTGACTTTCGTCGTTTCGAACGCATAGTCATTCTCATCGAAATTACACTCGGAAATAAAATGAGTGTAATTCAAACTCTTCACGCGGGTCATAGCCTTACTTTTACGCAGGTCTGTCGCCTTATTCTGAATATTCATCTCAGGCGAGAAGTAATTGATCAAACCGGCCTCCACGGCAAGCACGAGATTTTCTTCCCCCAGGCTCTCATAGTCGCAGGGTTGTTTGATGACTATACCGTCGCGAGACGCCACTGCCTCGAATCGTGGTGTAAAGAAGTAAAGATAGATTTCCGCATCATCCTCGCATTCTGCCTGAGCTTGCTGCACGCGCTTGTGACCGTTCATTCTGTCGTACAGCTCCATGGACTTGCCGATGTACATGATTTCGTATTTTTCCGGAAGGTCATCGGTAATACGCAGCAGTTGATGAGCAAAGATGATATGTCTGTTTTTATCCGCGGGCGTCGGGTCTGCAGGTGTTAGAAAATGGTAGGCGATTGCTCGATCCGCGCGTTCCTTTTCCCCTCTTCCGGGCATGATGGCTGCGATCAAGGGCTCGCGCTTCAGCAAGCGCCCATACTCATCCGCAGACGTGACATATTGAATCATTGATTGCAAGTATTCCGGGGTCGGAAAGTATTTTTTATTGATAGCCGGCGCGCCATGTATTAGCTGAGCGATGTCGACCTTGTGTGAGCGCGACAGCATGCCCTGTGAAGCATACTTAAACACGACCTGGCACTTTTTGCTTAGGCGGACACTGGAAAACCGTGCTTTGCGCCGCTTGACAAGAAAATAGATTCGTCCGCTCCTGAATCTACCCACCGCCTCTAGCGGTTGCTGGAATTCGCGATACAATTTTTCAGCCGTAATGAAAAACCCATCTACCAGATGAGATTTAAGAATTTTGAACGGTGGTTTTATCATAGCGACTCCTTAGGAAATTCCATTCCATAACACCGAGGCCATCATACTGAATCGCTTGTAGCTATGTAGATGCTGAGTGACTGGCCTTGGCCGAAGGCCAGATTTTGGCCGCTACCCCCCGTTTGCCGCAGGCTAAGATCGGCACCGTCCCGCCTATCAATTATTCCGATCTAGCCTCTGCCCCGTCTTCTTCCTACCGCTCGAAAATCAGCTTATCTACGTTCGTATCCTCGTCATTGTAGATATTCTAAATCTAGTCCGCATATGGCAAAGTGATGACTACGCATCACTATCCACGGATGACATATGGCGATCCCCAGCGACGTGCTTCAGGCAGTACGAAACAATCCAGTTGACGGAGGCATAGCTGTATGCCGGCATGCCCTGAAAGAGTCCGAACCAGATAGGAATTACTCGGGAGATTGGACTGAGGAGAATCATGATGTCTTGATCGAAGCTGCTGCCCTTCTTTTGCAGCTTGAGGATCAGGAGATGATATCGCATTCTGTTTCTCCTCCTGACCTTGACGGAGCGATGGGATATGTTTGCAACCAGCTGAGAAGATTTTTGCAGGAAGTGCAAAGTGATCTGGTGGGCAAGTCATCTAGCAGCAAACTGGAGGATCTTAAGAAGCGATTCTCTGTTTCTCTTACTGATGGCTTCGGGTACGAGTTTACTGATGGGGATTTGAAGCGTATTCAGCAACTAATCAATGAGTTGCGTGAAATGGTGAACGCCAACACCGAGTTGGATGACGCACATAAGCAGCGCATGCTTAAACGCCTAGAAAAGATGCAATCAGAGCTGCATAAAAAAATGTCTGATATCAGTCGCTTCTATGAGTTGATGGGAGATGCAGGCGTTGCTCTGGGTAAGTTAGGCGAGGGTGCCAAACCATTCGTGGATAGGATCAAAGAGATAGTTGATATTGGATGGAAATCGCAAGCTCGTGCAGAGCAATTGCAATCGGATGCTGAGAATCCACTGCTTGGTCACGAACCAGAGTCAAAGTTTTTGGACTGATATAGAACAGTATTTTCTAGCTAATAGCTCCAATAACATCTGGCACGCGTCACGCGTCAAGGACGTCGCCATGAAGGCGTGGATTTGGGCTACTGGATTGGTTCGAATGATAGCAAGTGCTGATGCAATGGCTGACGTTTACCGACAACCTCTATCCTATCGCAGCCATCACCTACAACCCACCGACCAGAGCTGATCAAGCCTGGTCGTGTAGCTCTGGCTCATCATTTCACGCCGCATGTCCCAATCAGGATCCGCAGGCACACTGGCCGAACGCAAGGTTCCCCTGCCCCACCGCTCGTTGATCTGGTCCAGCACCGTCATCACCCGCGTGGCCTCTGCTGGCTGCGATGTAGCGAACAGGTCATCGGTGTACTCACCGGGCTGGCATAGGCTGAGCAACATCACCTCGGCCTTGCTGTACTTGAAGCCAGGTCGAAATATGCGGTCAAGCGCGCCGACCGCAGTTTGGGTCAGCAGGCGCACGTCGTCGGTGGGGTACGGCATATCCACCACCACCCCATTGGCATACTTTGCCTCCTCGGGATTGAACATGCCGGTACGGATGCACACGCGCACTTTTTTGCACAGTGAGTTCTGGGCGCGGAGCTTCTCAGAGGCTCGCATCATGTAGGTGGCTACCGCCTCCTTGATAGGCGCGAGCTCCGTCAATCGCTTGCCGAACATGCGGCTGCAGCAGATTTCCTGCTTTGGCGGATCGGGCTCATCCAACTCCAGGCAAGGCGTGCCACTCAACTCCCTGGCCGTCTTTTCGATCACGACGCTGAACTTCTTGCGCAGCGTCCACGGGTCCGCCTTTGCCAGGTCCATGGCTGACTTGATTCCCAGCGCGTCGAGGTGGAGTTTCATTTTTCGACCAACACCCCACACCTCCGAGACATCGGTATTGCGCAGTACCCAGTCGCGCTTGGCTGGGTCGGTGATGTTCACCACGCCGCCCGTCTGAGCCTGCAAACGCTTTGCTGTGTGATTGGCCAACTTGGCCAGGGTTTTGGTGCTCGCAATACCGACACCGACCGGGATACCCGTGCAGCGAAGTACCTGTGCGCGGATCTGCCGCCCAAGCGCATCCAGGGCCTGGATGCCGGTAAGATCGGCAAAGGCTTCGTCGATGCTATAGATCTCAACGGCTGGCACCATGCTTTCAATCAGCGTCATCACCCGCTCGCTCATGTCACCGTAGAGCGCATAGTTAGACGAAAACGGCACAATGCCGTGTTGCTTGAGCTTGTGCTTGATCTGGAAGTACGGCTCGCCCATTTTGATGAAGGGCTTGGCGTCGTAGCTTCGGGCAATGACGCAGCCATCGTTGTTGCTCAACACCACAATGGGCGTTTTAGCCAAGTCGGGACGGAAGACCCGCTCGCAACTGGCATAGAAGCTATTGCAATCGATCAGCGCGAATACCGGGTCGACCTTAGACATGGCTGCGTACGGTACTGGTGATCACGCCCCAGATAGACAGCTCATCACCCTCCAGAACATAGCGCGCCGGATACTTCGGGTTCTCGGACAGCAGAATCACTTCCTTGCCACGTTTGCACAGGCGCTTGCACGTGGGGTCGTTGTTCAGCAGTGCAATCACGATGTGTCCGTGGGCTGGCTCAATCGACCGATCCACCACCGCCAGGTCACCGTCGTAGATGCCCGCGCCCTGCATGCTCTCGCCGGTGATCATGACAAGATACACATGGGGCGCCCGGATATTGAGTACTTCATCCAGAGAAATATGCTGCTCGATATGATCCGCCGCGGGCGACGGAAAGCCAGCGGGCACATGGAACGAGCAAAGAGGCAGCTTGATGCCGCCATTGGCTATTGGGCCCAGGATGTTGAAACTCATGACGCAGCCTTTTACAAATACTGTACGAACATACAGTTAATAGCGAGCACGACTTGCGGTCAATTTTCCGTAGGCTGTATCTGACAGGCGGCATCCATTACCAGCCCGGCGTGATTTTCATACAAGGTATTCTTCGGATGAACGCACCCACTCATCAGGGCCATGACGAATTGCTCCTGCAAGTGTCTACCGTGTACAGACAGCTGGCCGGTCCAGGCTTCCACCATGCGGAGAACGCTATGTGCGGGCGATTTGTGCAGTTCGAGGGAATGGCGATCTACATTGAGGAGCTTAGCCCTCAGATCGACATGTTCAGTGGCTATGACGCAGCGCCGATCAACCGGTTCAACATTGCACCGACCACGCGCGTGCAGGTACTGCACACCAGGGACAACCGCTTGCACATTGATGCCGTCCATTGGGGCTGGGCACCGTTTTGGGCAAAGGGTAAGCGGCCCGATCCAATCAATGCCCGCGTGGAGACCGTGACCACAGGCAAGTTTTTCAAACAGCTTTGGCCGAACGGCCGGGCCCTCGTGCCCAGCGAAGGCTGGTACGAGTGGGTCAAAGACCCGGATGCCCCGAAGAAAAAGCAACCCTACTTCATCCGCCTGAAAAGCCGGAGACCGATGTTCTTCGGCGCTCTGGCCGAGGTCCACCCGGGCCTGGAACCTCGCGAGGGCGACGGATTCGTCATCATTACCGCCGCGAGTGACGAGGGCATGGTCGACATCCATGATCGTCGCCCTCTGGTGCTGACGGCTCAACATGCCAACGAATGGCTTGATCCGAGCTTATCGCCTGTACGGGTCGTGGAGATTGCAAAGGAACGGTGCCGGCCCACCGATGAGTTTGAGTGGTTTCCTGTAGGCAAAGCAGTGGGCAACGTCAGAAATCAGGGGCCCACGTTGATTGAGCCCATCGGTCGGTTGTAACTGCTTAGACATGGCCCTCACCTGACTTCTCTTCAGACTAATCAATAGAGTCGGCCTCATCATAGGGTGCTCGCCCTGCCCACAGACCCGACGTGTAGGCAACTGTTGGCTGTCTGTAAAACAACCAATGATTAGATTTAGCACCAAATATCAACCATGAAGCTACTTCCTTTCCAACATCTGTGCTGACTAGGAAATGATTAGATCCTGACGTATCTTTAACCCATGGATACAAATACCCGACACCAAGTACTCAAACGCATGCAAACAGAGCTCCCCCGCGGCGCCCCGTTCGACCTTGCCATGCTCGAGTCCCTAGGCGTTTCCCCGCAACTGGCCGCCCGCTACGTCACCAGCGGCTGGCTGATACGCCTGGGCCAGGGCGTCTACGCCTTTCCCAATGACGACTTCGATGTCAGCGGCGCGCTGCGCTTCCTGCAACAACGGGTGGCCGGCCTGCACGTCGCTGGTCGCAGCGCGCTGTCCATGCAGGGCGTGCGGCATAACCTGAGCCCACGCGATACGCTGGTGCTGTGGGGTGATGTGCGTTTTGCCCTGCCGCCGTGGTTCACATTGCGCTTCCCCGCCCGATACGTCAGCGCCAAGCTATTCGATTGGCCGGATGAAAGCTTCGCCGGGTCAACCCTGCATACGCCTCCAGGTGCTGCGGCTGGGTTGCAGGTCTCGGTGCCCGAACGAGCGGTGCTGGAGTTGCTCTACGAGGTGGGTACCCACCAGAGCCTGGAGGAGGCACGCAATCTGTTTGATGGTCTGCGTTCACCGCGCAAGCAGTTGCTGGGGCAATTGTTGGCCTGCTCCACCAGCGTAAAGACTGTACGGCTGTTCCTCACCTGGGCACGCGAGACCGGCGTGGTGGATGTAGATGACTTGTTGCGGCAGTACCCGGTGCGCGTTGGCAGCAACACGCGCTGGATGAGCCGGCTGGATGACGGCACGTTACTGAGTCTGAAGCCTCATGGATAAGCACTACGCCGACACCGTGCGGCTGCTGTTGAACATCACACCCGAGGTGTTTGCCAACGACATCTTTGCCATGAAGGGCGGCACCGCCATCAATTTGTTCGTGCAGGATATGCCCCGGCTGTCCGTGGACATCGATGTGGTGTATCTGCCCTGGCAACATCCCCGCGACCAGGCCCTGCTGGCGATCAACCATGAGCTGGCAGCGATTGCTCAGCGGTTAGCGCCCCTCGGCGTGCAGACGCGGTTGATACACAGCAAGGACCTGGGTGACACCAAGCTGATTGCCGAGGATCTGGTCACCCAGGTGAAGATTGAGGTCAATGTGGTGTTCCGAGGCACCGCCCTGCCGGTTGAGCGTCAACCATTGTGTGCCCGAACCAGCGCGTTGTTCGGCGTTGAGTTTGAAACGCCGATCCTCAATCCTGACGAACTCTATGCCGGCAAGCTGGTGGCGGCACTTGACCGTCAGCATCCACGGGATCTGTTTGACGTCTGGCAGCTCTTCGAGACAGGGGGAATCACCGACGCTATGGTCGAGTGTTTTGTGATCTACCTGGCCGGCCACAATCGGCCCACACACGAAGTGTTGTTCGGCAATGACAAGGACATTGCGACAGAGTACCGGCGCGCCTTCGTCGGTATGACCGAACAGGAATGTCCACTTGAGACGCTGCTCGATACCCGAACTCGATTGCGCCATGAACTGCCTCTACGACTGAGTGCTGCACACCGCCAGTTCCTGAGTGGCTTGGCGAGGGCGCAGCCGGATTGGTCGCTCCTACAGTGTGCGCACGCCGATCAGCTGCCAGCGTTGCGCTGGAAGCTGGCGAACTTGCTGACTTTTCAACAGCGTCGGCCCAAGGACTTTGTCGCGCAGGCCGAGGCACTGGACACGGGCCTGGCCGCGTTGCATCTCACCTAAGCAACTCCCCTCCTCAACTTTTTCACCACTAACCGCTAAACCCCCTCAAGTTGGGGGGTATTCAGCCCACCCTTTTTGCAAAAATCGTCGTACCGTATTCGTCGTTGGAGTGATCAACACGAACACGTGAGGTGCGACGATCATGTCTCATCACTGGTTGCTTTACTGCTGCGGCCCGCTGCTGTGGCTGAACGCTACCGGCACGCAGGCGCAGTGCTGGAGCGAGGCGGCACGGCGCTCCGGGGTGTCGGCTGAGCTGTTGGTCGCGGTGGCCAAAGTCGAATCTGGCCTCAACCCGCAGGCGGTCAATCGCACGCATCGGCGGCGCACCGGCAGCTATGACATCGGTCTGATGCAGATCAACAGTTCGCACCTGCCGCGCCTGGCCCGGCGGGGTATCCGTGAGCAGGATTTGTTCGATCCCTGCACCAACCTGCAGGTGGGTGCCGCGTTGCTGGCCGATGCCTTTGCCCGGCATGGGCGCACGTGGAACGCGGTGGGCGCCTATAACGCCTCATGTTCGCGGCTCAAGGGTGCGGCCTGTGACCAGGCCCGTACGCGCTATGCCTGGAAGGTATATCGGCAATTGCCCGCAGCACAACGGCAGGCAAGTGACGTTATTGCCGTCGCCCAGCCGATCAGTTTGCGTGCGATTCGGGTGATGCCATGAACACCACCGTCCTGCCCCATGTGGCACTGATGGGGGTTGGCGCGCTGCTGCTGAGCGCCTGTCGCAGCGTCCCCGTGCCGCAGCCCGGCATGCCAGAGGAAGCACCCCGCCTGGCCCAGTTCGGCCATGGCCGCGATGCGCCCTTTGTGCTGTGCCTGTCGACGACCTGCCCCGCCGTGACGGCCAAGACCTTGCACGTCGTGCAAGCCGCTCGGCCGATCCCCTCATGGCGAGGGCAGGTCACCTTTGCCTTGGGCAGCGCCGTGCTGGACACGGCCGCCCGCGACACCCTGGATGCGCTGACGGAGGTGTTGTCCGGTGCTCGCCGCCTCACCCTGATCGGCTACACCGATGCCATTGGCACCCCGGCACGTAATGCCAAGCTGGCAGTGCAACGGGCGCAGGCGGTACACGCCTACCTGCAAGATGAACTGGAAGCCGGCACCGCGGTGTCAGTCGACGGGCAAGGCGCCTGCTGCTATCTCGCACCCAACGAGACCGACACCGGGCGCCGCCAGAACCGTCGCGTGGAGCTTCAGATCGACTATGGGAGCCCATCATGAAAGCGTGCCATCGCGGTCGCGCAGTGGCGACCGTCACGGGCCTGGCCCTGTTGAGCGCATTGCTGGCGTGGCCGGTCGGTGCGCTGGACCTGGTCGCCTTCAGCGGCATCACCGGCCCGCTGACCTCGGCGCTGACCCAGCTCGCCTCGCTTGGCCCCGGCATCAAGGCGCTGGTGGGGTTTATCGGCTTTGTGGTGGCGCTGATTTCCCTGAGTGCACTGCGCAACTTCGGCCCGGTGCTGTTCTATGTCGGGCTGGCGATCTTTGCCGCCGTGGGGCTGGTGATTGCCGGCGCGATCATGGGCGCGGTGGTGTGAGGGCCGTGCAATGGACGACACCACCTATATCCCACGCCGTCTCGACGATCCGTGGAAGCTCGGCTTCTGGGATGTCGATATCGCCGCGCCGGTGCTATTCGGCGCGCTGATCGGCTACCTCAGCGGCAACAAGTGGGCCTTTGCCCTGTGCCTGGCCTTCGGCCTGCTGCTGGCGCGCTGGATCGCCCACAGCAAACAGGACAAGCATCCGGCGTTTGCGCTGCACTGGCTGTATTGGCACCTGCCTGCGATGCCGTTGACCGCGCTGCACGCCACCCCGCCGTCCTACCGGCGGCGGCTGGTCGGATGAGGACGGTGCGCCATGGACTTCGAACGCCTCAGCCATGACCTCAAACAGCTGCGCCGACTGAGCGCCGGCCTCGGCCTGGCCGCACTGCTGCTGATCGGCGCACAGGTGTTGTCCGGGGTGGTGATCCTGCAACTGCTGGGCCGTGAGCGCACGGTGCTGGTGCCGCCGAATATCACCCAAACCTTCTGGGTCAGCAGCCACGCCGCGAGCAACACCTACCTGGAGCAGATGGGCAGCTTTGTCGCCTGGCTGGTGCTGGACGTCACCCCGGCCAGCATCGACTGGAAGAAGGACACCCTGCTCAGCTATGTGGAGCCCGACCTGCATGGCGTGCTCAAGGCACGCCAGGAGGTGGAGGCCGAACGCCTGAAGCGCCTCAACGCCAGCACTGCCTTTGCCCCGCAACAGCTGGTGCCCGATGAAACCCGGCAGCAGGTGGTGGTGCGCGGGCGCCTGCGCACCTTGATCAATGGCGAAGAGACCGCCAACGAGACCAAGGCCTATCGCGTGGCGTTCACCTTCAACGGCGGGCGTCTGCAACTGACCGGGTTTGAAGAGGTGGCCAATGCGCGTCCGTAATCGCTGGCTCACTGCGGCGTCATTGCTGTTATTGCCAACAGCAGGGGACGCCGAACAACGGATCAATGCCCGCGATGGTGTGGCGGTCGAGGCGATCCTGTCGCGGCGTGAACCGACGCGCATTCGGATCGAGAACGCGCCGATCACCGATGTGTTTGGCAGTGTCTATGCCAGCAATTGCGTCGCTCCAGCCTCCGAACCGCTGATGCCCGGCGCGCCGGACCCCAGCCGCCTGCCGCTCAACCCGGAGGGCGAGGTGCTGCTGGAGTGCGACCGCAGCAAAGGCGAGGTGTATATCAAACCGGTGGGCGCGCGCGACAAGCCGGTCAACCTGTTTATCGCCTCCGCCCAGGCCACCTACACGCTGATCCTGCGCCCCGCTGATACGCCGGCCGACACCATCGTTATCCGTGATATCAGCCCTAGCAGCGGCACCCATCAGTCGGGACCGATCAGTCCCGCCACTGCCCATGTGCGGGCGCTCAAAACCTTGCTCACGGCGATAGCGGCAGATCGTGCCCTGTCCGGTTTTGAAGTGGAAACCCTGGATCAGCCTCTTCAACTGTGGCGCGAAGCCCAACTGACGTTGGTGCGCCGCTACACCGGCGCCACGCTGATTGGCGAACGCTACCTGCTGCGCAATATCAGCGAACAGGAAATGGTGCTGGCCGAACAGGAGTTCGATCGCAGCAGCGACGCCGTCCTCGCAGTGGCCATCGACCAGCACAACCTGTTACCCGGCGCGAGCGGCACGGTTTATGTGCTGCGTCAGGCGGAGGTTCAGCCATGAGCACCGACCCCGTCAGCTCGGCGGTGCCCTCGCTGTGGGATCGCCTGTCGCCGCGCCAGCGCCAGTACGCATTCTTGATCGTGCTGCTGTTTGGCGGGGTGGGCCTGCTGTGGCTGGTGTTTGCACTGACCGAAACCACCCCCACTCTTGGCGGTGCCCCGGAGGTCAGCGGCCCGGTGACCAATATCGACGTGATGGCGCCCGGCAGCCAGGTCAGCCCCTTGGACCGCTGGGTCGGCAACGCCGGGCGCAAGCTGGCGCAGTACGAGAGTGACCGCCAAGAACAGTCGCGCCTGAATCAGACCCGCCAAGACTTTGAACAAAGCGTTCAGCAGCGCCTGGCCGAACTGGAGCAACGCCTGACCGGCAGCCCACCGCTGACACCGGCTCCCCTGCCGTTGGACCTGCCACCCTTGGAGCCGCCGCCCGGCATGCCCGTCGGTAGCCCACCCCTACCGGCACCACCCCGCCCAGCCATCGCCCATATCCGGTTGGCCAGCGTGGAAGGTGCTCGCCCGCGCACGCCGGCCAGCGCCGCCCCGACCAACGCGTCTACCGAGGCACCCAACACGCTGGCGAGCTTCCTGCCGGTCAGCTTCACCCGCGGCACCCTGCTTGGCGGCCTGGATGCCCCCACCGGCGGCCAGGCTCAGGGCAACCCACACCCGGTGCTGATCCGCCTGGCCGACAGCAGCGTATTGCCCAATCGTTATCGCGGTGATTACCGCGAGTGCTTTGTGATCGCCGCTGGCTACGGCGATATCAGCGCCGAACGCGCCTACCTGCGTACCGAGAACCTGTCGTGCGTGCGCCCTGACGGCCGTACGCTGGAGGTCAAGATCCAGGGCAGCGTGTATGGCGAAGACGGCAAGGTCGGCGTGCGCGGGCGATTGGTGACCAAGCAGGGGCAGTTGCTCGCCAATGCCTTGATGACCGGGGTGATCAGTGGCCTCGGGCGCGGTATCGCTGCCGCATCCACCGAGTACGCCACCACGCCGCTGGGCACGGTCTCCAGTGTCTCGGGCAGCAATGTGTACCGCGCCGGCATTGGCACTGGGATCGGCCAGGCCTTGGACCGGCTGGCGCAGTACTACATCCAACTGGCGGAAAAGACCTTCCCGGTGATCGAGATCGACGCCGGCCGCGAGATCGACGTGGTCATCACCAAGGGCGCGCGCATCGAGGTCGCCGCCGCCTCGCCGGAGGGCAGCCGCGATGACTGGGATTAAACGCCTGCTGATCGCGGCGTCCTGGCTACCCGCCCTGGTCGCCGCCGAACCCACCGAAGAAGCCTTGCTGGAGACCCTGCGTCAGCAGCATCCGGCGACCAGCTTCAGTGCCGTACGCCCGACGCCGATCCCCGGCCTGTTCGAGGTGTGGATGCGTGACAACGTGGCCTATGTCGCGGCCACTGCACCCCGCTACTTCCTGTTCGGGCGCCTGTTCGACACCCAGGAATTGCGCGAACTGACCGGCCCATCGCCAGCGGCCGCCGAAGCCCCCCTCGTAGACCTGAGCCAACTGCCCACGTCGGATGCGCTCACTGAACAACGCGGCCAGGGCCAGCGCCAACTGGTGGTGTTCAGCGACCCGGCGTGTCCGTACTGCCAGGCCCTTGAACGTGAATTGGCCACGCTCGACAACCTGCACGTGCGCACCTACCTGCTGCCGTTCCTTGACGAGGCCCTTGCACGCGCCATCTGGTGCGCCGCCGCCCCATTACAGGCCTGGCAACGCTGGATGCGGAATGCCGATGAGCGCGACTTAAACCGCGACGCTCAGTGCGACACGCCGCTGCAACGCAACCTGGCACTGGCCGAACGCCTGGGCGTCAACAGCACGCCCACGCTGATCTGGGCCGACGGCCGCCGCAGCGTCGGCGCGCTGGACGCCGAACAAATTGAAGCACGACTGCGGGAGGTCACCCCATGAAGCGCCCCTGCCTGTTGCTGCTGTGGCTGATGCTCACCGGACTAAGCGGTTGCAGCTTGAGCGGTTATCAGGGTAATAGCCGCTACGCCTGCGCCGCGCCGGAGGGCGTGGCCTGCGATTCGATTTCCGGGGTGTATGCCAATGCAGTGCGCCAACGCTTGCCCAATCAGGTGTCGGTGGCGTCGAAGGACGCCACCCTAGAACGCGTGGTGGTAGCCGCCTCACCGGCGACCGACAGCATCAGCCCATTGCGCTCGCCCACACGCATCCTGCGGCTGTGGATCAAACCGTGGGAAGACCGCGATGGCGACCTGCACGACCAGAGCTTCGTCTACGTGCGCGTCGATGATGGGCGCTGGTTGATCGAGCATGTTCAGCAGCAACGCCGCGATGCCTATGCGCCGGTGCGGCCGCCGGCAACGGAGACCGTCACGGAACCCGCGCAACCGTTGCCTGCGCCCAGCCAGCCATTGCCGTTTACCTTGCCCGAGGTGCCGGAGGATCAGCCATGAGCCTTGATCTATTCTCCGCGCTCGGGCGCAGCCAAACACCGTCACCGAGCAGCGCACAATTCGCCGAATGGCTGCCGTACTCGGGTTATATCGCCGCCGAGCAGTTGTTCGTCAACCGCGACGGCTTGGGCTTTGTGCTGGAAGTACTGCCCCAGGCCGGCGCCGATGAACGCATGGCCGAAGTGCTGAGTGCCATGCTCAGCACCTGCCCGCCTGGCACCGGCGTGCAGTGGCATCTGTTGGCCTCACCGCATATTCGGCCGACCCTGTGCCGCTACGCCAACCTGCGCCTGGAAGACGAGGATCAGGCTGAAAAGGCCGCGCAATGGGGTCGCCCGGCGCGCAACGACAACCTGTACCGGCGGCTGGCACGCCAGCGCGTCGGCCACTTGCTTAATGGCGCGCAGGCCTCGCTGACGCCAGGTTTCTCGTATCAACTGCGCGACTTCCGCCTGCTGCTCAGCACCTGCACCCCCGGCCACGGCAGCGACCTGAGCCTACGCGAACGCCTGCTGCACCTACGTGATGCGATGGGCTCAACCTTGCAGGCTGCCTCGCTGCCGAACCGGGTCTGCAACGCCGATGACCTGATCAACTGGTGCGCCGTGCTGACCAATGCCGACCGCCTGTACCGTGCCGACGTCCCCGCCTTGAACTACGATCCCGGCCGCGAACTGCGCGACCAGATCGTCGACTTCGACACCATCCAGGACGCCGAACCCAACGCCCTGCGCTTCTGGAAAGAAGACCAGCCCGAGGTGCTGGAAGCGCGCTTCCTGTCAGTCAAAAGCTATCCCGAACATTTTGCGCTGTGGCAGATGGGCTCGTTGATCGGCGACCTGATGCAGCCAGCCTTGCAGTACCCCTGCCCGTTTATGCTGACTCTCGGCATTCATGTGCTGGACCCGCACCACACCAAGGCCGTGGTCACCGGCAACCACGTGCGTGCCACACAGAATGCGCGCAGCAAGATGGCCCAGGTGATGCCGGATGTGGGCAAGAAACTGCAGGACTGGAGCGCCGCCGCCCAAGCCCTGGACAATGGCGGCGCGCTGGTCAGCCTGTATCACCAATTGGCTCTGTTCTGTCGACCGGCGCAGGGCACCGCCTGCCAGGAAACTGCCCAGGCCATCTGGCGGAGTCGCGGCTTTCAGCTGAATGCCGACACCTATATGCAGCGCCAGGCGCTGCTCGCCAGCCTGCCGATGAGCCTAAGCCCCCGCCTGCACCAGGATCTGGCCAAGATGCGCCGAGTCACGCGTAAAACCTCGGCCAACACCGCCCACCTGGCGCCAGTGCTCGCCGAATGGCGCGGCACCCGCAGCCCTGCATTGGTGTTCGGCGGACGGCGCGGTCAGTTGATGACCCTGGACCTGTTCGACAATGACCTGGGCAACTACAACGCGGCGGTGATCGGCGCCCCCGGTGCGGGCAAATCGGTATTGCTCAACGAGATCGCCTGGTCGTACCGCGCCATCGGCGGCAAGGTGTGGATGGAAGACCTGGGCCGCAGTTTCGAAAAGCTGTGTCGTAAGGCTAAAGGCACCTATATCGAATTCCGTCCCGAGGTCGATCTGTGCCTGAACCCGTTCACCCAGGTGGTGGACATCAACGAGGACATCGACCTGCTGGAGGCCGCGATCGCGAAAATGGCCTCGATGCACAACCGCCTGGATGAGGTGCAGTACAAAGCCATCTCGGCCATGGTGCTGAAACTGTTCAAGGCCCATGGCAATGACCTGACCATCACCGCCCTGCGCGATGCCTTCACCAGCGGCAACCTTGATGAACTGGGCCTCCATCAGGATCAGCGCCTGAAAGACTTGGCGGTGATGCTCAACCCCTACTCGCGTGACGGGCAGTACGCACGCTTCTTCGAGGGCCGCAACAACGTCGATTTCAGCAACGACTTTATCGTCATCGAAAACGAGGAACTCAAGCGCCGCGCCGACCTGCATGCGGTGGTGACCATCATGTTGCTGCACCGCATTACCGGTGAGATGTACCTGACACGCAACAGCCGCAAGCTGCTGATCATCGACGAGCTCAAGCAGCAACTGGGTGACGCCGCCGCCGATGACCCGGTCAAGGCGGTGGTGATCGAGGAAGCGGCGCGACGGGCGCGCAAGTACGGCGGCGCGTTGATCACCGCCACGCAAAGCGCCGATGACTACTACGGTTCGGCGCAGATGGAAGCGGCGCTGAACTGCTCGGACTGGATGTTCCTGCTGCGGCAGAAAGCCGAGTCCATCGAGATGCTGCAGCGCAAAGGCCGCCTGGCGCTGGATGAAGCCAAAAAACGCCTGTTGCACTCGCTGCGGGTGGAGCCGGGGCACTACGCCGAGCTGTATATCAGCTCGCCGGTCGGTGAAGGCGTGGCACGCAATATCCTCGACCCGGCGACGCACCTGCTGTTTTCCAACAAGCTGGAAGACAATGCGCCGCTGGATGCCCTACGCGCTCAGGGCTTGTCGATTGATGAGGCCATCACCGAATTGCTGCGTCAGCGTGGGGTGTTGTCATGAACCGCACGGTCATGCCCGGGCTCTGCCAAGTGGGTGCCACGCTGGTCGTCATGGCCATGGCGTTGCTGATCTATCACCGGCTATGGGTGGTGCCGCACACCCGCATCGGCGTGATCGACTTGGCGGCGGTGTACCGCGCGCAGGAGGCGTCGTTTACCCAGCAGGTCACGGGCGCGGCGACTGAGCGGGAGCGCGAAGCCGCCCTGCAACGGGTCACCGACTTTGCCCAACGCCTGCCACAGGCATTGGACGAACTGCCGCGTGAATGCCGTTGCCTGGTGGTGGTCAAGGGTGCGGTCAGCGCCACGCCGGAGCGCACCCTGAACCTGACCGAGGCGCTGCGGCGCAAGGTGGGCCAGCCATGAAACGCCGGTTGCTCGAACATGCGCGCTTCTGGCGCGCGGAGTGCCAACGCCGCTGGTGGCTATACCTGCCATTGGCGGGGATTTGGGCATTGGCGTTGAGTCGGTTGTTTGTCGACCCGCAGCCTCAAATTCCGTTGCTGTTCAACTGGACACCCAGCCTGCCCTATCGCGTGGGCTGGCTGCAGCCGGCGGTTGCCCCGCTGCAGCGTGGCGAGTTGATCGTCTACCGCTTTAACGGGGCCACCGCCGATTTTGCACCGGGCCTGCAGGGCCAGCCACTGTTCAAACAGGTACGTGGGTTACCTGGCGATCACATCAGTGTGCAGGGACGGCAGGTGTCGGTGAACGGCCAACCGGTCGGCCTGGCCAAGCCCTTCACCGCCAGCGGCCATGCCCTGGCGACGATCCGCCCCGGGGTGATTCCGCCCGGCCAGCTGTACGTGCAGGGCACCAGCCCCGACGCCTTCGACTCGCGTTATCAGGCCAGTGGCCTGGTGCGCGCCGAACACGTCATCGGCCGTGTCCGGCCGTTATGGTGAGGGGGTTGATATGGTGCGTGCAGGGCCGTGGTTACTGGGGGTTATCGTTCTCGCCGCACGCGCCGAGGATCTCGGTACGCTCGGCCCCACCTACCCCATCACCGAGCCGCACCTGCTGCAACAGATCGAGCAGCGTCTGCGTGAACAGCAGCGTTCCGGGGCCTTGCAGCGCCAACAAGCGCAGACCGCCCAGCGTGCGCAACGAGCGGTGCAACAGCCAGCGCCAGTGGCGGGCCTGCGCACCACCCAGACCCCGCGCACGTTTTACTTCGACCCCAGTATCACCCTCGACCGCAACCTGCTGGGCGCAAAAGGAGAGTTGCTGTTTGCCGCTGGCACCCGACGCAATCCCTTGGACGTGGTGTCGCTGTCACGGCCGTTGTTGTTCTTCGATGCGCGTGATATGCGCCAGGTTAAACAGGCGCGGGCGCTGTACGCGCAACGTCAGGGCGGGCTGAAAACCATCATCACCGGCGGGGCCTATCAAGCACTGACGAAGACCTGGCCGACGGCGCTGTATTTCGATCAACACGGGCGGCTGACCCGACAGTTGGGCATTACCCAGGTGCCGGCGTTGGTGAGCCAGGACGGGGCGCGTTTGCGTATAGACGAATTGCAGGTGACGCCATGAAACGTGTCTTGCTCCTGCTCTGCCTGTTCAGTGCCTCGGTTCAAGCCGCCGACAGCCCAACCTGCCAGGGCAAGTTCCTTAACCCGATCACGGATATCTGCTGGAGTTGCCTGTTCCCCATCAGTCTGGGCGCCGCGCCGCTGGTGACGCTGGGCAATCAGCAGGACATCCCCAACCCCAGCAGCCCGATTTGCAGTTGCGGCTCCAACCCCACTATTGGCCTGTCTCTCGGTTTCTGGGAGCCGGCGCGGCAGATTGAAGTCGTGCGCAAACCGTTCTGCCTGGTGTCCCTCGGCGGGCTGGACTTGAGCCCCGGCTTGCGCGCGCCGGAGGCCGCACGCTTCACCCGCGCCGAGGGTGACGGGGACGGCGGTGGGTTCTATCAGGCGCATGTGTACGCCAATCCGATCCTGTCGTGGCTGGGCGTGGTCACCGACTTCCCCTGCCTGGAAAGCGGCAGTTTCGACCTGCTGTACCTGACCGAACTCGACCCGCTGTGGAATGACGACGAGCTGGCGCTGATCCTCAATCCCGAGGCAGTGCTGTTCGCCAACCCGGTGGCGGTGGCCGCCTGCGCCGCTGACTGTGTGGCAGCCACGGCGGGCATCGGTTTGCGCAGTTTGTTCTGGTGCGCCGGCTGCCAGGGCGGACTGTATCCGCTTAATGGTCACCTGCCTTACGCCTTGGGTGGTGTGCGCAGCGCCGCGCTGATCAGCCAGCGCCTGATCGCCAAGCTGCACCGCGAATTGCTGGCGTGGGGCTGGCACGGCCAGGCCGGGTTATGCGGACCGTACTTCCTGCCGGTGATGGACAAGACCGCCTACAAAACCCAGCTCACCTACCCCATTCCCAGCACGTTCAAGGACGACGGACGCTGCTGCCAGCCGTTTGGACGTAGCACCGTGCAATGGGGCGCGGGCAAGGAAATACCGGTGCGCGGCGAAGACTTTTCACTGTTGCTGTTTCGCAAGAGGAATTGCTGTGTGGGCTATTAGAGCTATCACCGGCGGACTGTTGCTGGGCTGCGCGTTACCCGCGCTGGCCGAGGCCGCCGCGCCTCGGATCGACGCGCTGCCCACACCCGTAACGCTGGATTTGGAGGCGGTGGCCCGCGGCTACCTGGAATCGGCGCAAACCACCCAGTTGGCGCCCTCCGGCCCGCAGTTGCTGGTGTTTATCAGCCTGTCGATGCCCAGCTCCAGTCTGGAGTCGGTGTTCGCCCAAGCTGAACGCGCCCAGGCAGTGTTGGTGCTTCGCGGGTTGGTCAACGGCTCCTGGCGCGAGACCGCCACGGCCTTGCAGCCGCTGCTGGGCCGCTACCGCGTCGCGCTGCAGATCGACCCGCAGGCCTTTGACCGCTACGGCATCAGCGCGGTGCCGAGCCTGGTACTGCGCTCGGGCAATGCCGGGCCGTTCGTACGCGCCAGCGGCGACGTCAGCCTCGATTACGCACTGGCCGCCATGCAGCGTGGCGCGCCAACACTCGCCGCCGATGCCCAGCATTTTCGTCAACGGCTACAACCTAAGAGGTGACGCCATGCGCCAGATCCTGATTGTGGTGACGATTATCTGCCTGCTGACGACCCAGACCACCGCCCTGGCCCAATCCCATGGCGAAGGTCTGACCGCCGGCAAAGCCGCCAATGCGGCGACCCAACGCCTGCTCAATGAGGGCAGTGCGCGTGAGGTAGTGCCTGGCTACACCACCACCCCACCGCAAACGCAGTACTACGGCCAGAGCAACCTGGCCGAACCGGCGCGGGCGCAACTGGCGGCCTGCGCCCTGCAACCGAACGATCCACTGTGCCAGGCGCAACAAGGCGCTGTGGCGTCCGCGCAATTGCCCGGCGATCCGCTGGATGCCAGCGACCCGGCCGTCGATGCCGCCCAGGGCATCACTGCACAACCGGGACAAGTGCTGAGCCTGGATGACTACTACGCGGGCTGTGCGCAAGGCCTGCCCTGCCCCGGCAACGTGGTCTGCCTGGGCGGCAATTGCTTCGACACCCAAGCACCGGCCGATCCGGATTTCGCCCAAAGCATGACCCTGCTGGAGGCGGCGCGCGAGGCGGGCGTGTACATCGACCCACGCACCGCGCAGGTGTTTCAGGGCGAAGCCAACCGCTGCCGCGACCGCCTGCTGAAAAACTGCTGCAGCAGCGACAGCGGTGGCGCTGGCATGAGCAACCAGAGCGTATTCAACGCCGGCTCCAGGCTGGTATTCGATGTGTTGATGAAGGCCGACAACCGCCAGTTTGTGATGCAGGGCTTGAAGGCGCTGCTGATGGGCAGCGGGTTCAGCGGCAGCTTTACCGCCTATGGCGTGACCCTGGCGGTCAATGGCGCAGCAGTGCCCGTCGGCTCGACCGTGCTGTTCAGTGGCTCGAACTTCGTGGTGGCGTTTAATCCCTGGGCGCTGGCGATCATGGTGGTGATCTACATCGTGCTGTCGATGATGAGCTGCAAGCAGGACGAGGGCATGCTGGCGATGAAGGAAGGTGCGCGCCTGTGCACCAGCACCGGCCGCTGGTGCTCCAAGTGCATCACGGTCTTCGGCAAATGCGTGTCGTGCATTGAGCGCAGCACCGGCAAGTGCTGCTTTAACAGCCGCCTGGCCCTGGCGATCAACCTGCAAGGGCGTGCGCAACTGGGCAAAGGCTGGGGCTCCGGCAAGCGCCCGGATTGCTCGGGGTTTACGGTCGACCAGGTGCAGCGCCTGGACTTTGCAGCGATGGACCTGCGCGAGCTGTACCGCGATCTGGTGCCCAATCAACCCAATCTGGAGGCCCTGCGCCAGCAAAGCGCCGGGCGCCTGGCTGACTGTTATTACGGTCAAGGAAGTTGCCAATGAAACGCCTATTGCTTCTGGCGCTGCTGCTATCGGCCTCTGCCTTGGCAGCGATGGAGCGCCAGCGCACGGCGGTGACCGAAGCGCGCCCCTTGCTGCTGGAAGCATTGCAAGCCGCCGATGGCCAAGCGTACGGCGTGCTGACCGGCGCGATGGCCGATGCGATCAGTCAGCGTTTTCAGTCCAGCGCACCGATCCTGATTGATGTGGTCACCGAAAAGCGTTTGCCACAGCCGGGCTGTGCGCGGCTGAAGGTGACCTTCTACCAGGACGATGTACGCCTGCCCGGCAGCGCGAAGGCCAGCCGGCAAACCCTGGAAATGGGCCTCAACTATTGCCCGGACGGCCAACCGCCGCGGGCGCAGCCGTGAGCGACGCGTATGAACAGCAGACGCTGGGTGGGCGTGGTGCTGCTGGGTGCAGTCTTCGGCGCGACGGCTGAAGACGGCCGCCCCGCCCCGTATTGGGCAGACAGCTGGCGTGGCTGGCACTTCTACGAAGCGCCGCTGCTCGTGATGCCACCCGCGCCCATCGCCCCGACAGCGCCCGCTCCTACGCTGGGCGATGCGCCGGAGCTGGAGGCCTTCGCTCATTTGCAGCGCACCCTGGAGACCTACAAGAACATCGCCATCATGCGCCCGACGGAAAGCAACGTGCGTCGCTATATGACCCTGGAAGCCCAGGTGGCCACGCGGGCCTCGGTGTTTGCCGACATGGCCCAGCGCATCGCCTGGACTACCCCGACGCTGGATCCGACCCTGCAAGGGCGCCCGGTCAATGCCCAGGCGTTGGAGGTGTTTGATCGCCTGCAGCGGGATGAGCGCGTGCAGCAGGTCGCACAGTTACGCAGCAATCACGTGCTGCTGTATTTCTTCCGCAGCGATTGCCCGTACTGCCAGGCCTTCACCCCAACCTTGCTGGCGCTGCAACAGCGCACAGGCCTGCGCATCGAGGGGGTCAGCCTGGATGGCGGAAGATTGCCGGGCTTGACCCGGGTGCGCCCCGACAACGGTATCGCCCGCACATTGAACGTTACGCAGGTGCCTGCGGTGTTTCTGGCCCAACCGTTTAGCGGGCAGATCACCGCCATTGGCTTTGGCGTGCTCTCGGAAAGCCAACTGCTGGAGCGCCTGACCCGTGCCGCCGTGCCCACCCAATGGGCGCGTGCCCCTCTGCCTGGAGGCTCACCATGAAACGCTACCTTTCCCTCTGCCTGCTTATTGGCCTGCTAGCCTTGCCCAGCGCCAGGGCCGGCGACCTGAACACCGAGGTCGACAACCTGTTCAACCAACTCGGTGCGGTCGGCAATGTCACCGAACCGGGGGCCTTTCGTGGCCAGGTCTACGACACCTACACCGGCGGCAACCTAATGCTGCGCACACCGACCAAGGTCTATCAGCTCGCGGCCATCGAACTGCCCAGCGCCAAGGCCGGCTGTGGTGGCATCGATGTGTTTGGCGGGGCCTTTTCGCACATCTCCGCCACCGAGTTCAAAAACATGCTGCGCAATATCACCGCCGCCCTGCCTGGCATCGCCTTTCAACTGGCCTTGGAATCGGTGTCGCCCATGCTCGGTGGCCTGAGCAAGTGGGCCAAGGGCCTGGAAACCTGGATCAACAATGCGCGGATCAACTCCTGCGAAACCGCCAAGGCGCTGGTCAGCAGCGCCGCCGAAGCCTTGGGCTACAGCTCGCAGGAAACCTGCGCCGACCTGGCGATTTCTTTGGGCTTGGAAAGCGACCGGGATGGCGCCCGCCGCCGCTGTGCCAGCGACCGCCCCGGCGTGCTGGCCCAAGCCCGCGGCTCGAACGACCCGAAGGTGCGTAATCGCGCGCCGTTTGTCGGCAACCTGACCTGGACCGCCTTGCAACGCACCGGCAATCATCTGGACGATCAACAGCGCGAACTGATCATGAGCCTGGTCGGCACGGTCATCTACTACCCCGAAGAAAGCACCCGTGACCCCGAGCCCCTCGCGCCGACGCTGACCTCAATCCAGCAATTGCTTTATGGCCAAAGCGCCGGTTCCGGCGGCACCGTGGTGCAACACCTGCTGCGCTGTAACAACTACAGCAGCTGCGACCAGGTATCCCTGAACACCAATTACAGCCATACGCCGCTGACCGTGCGGGTGGAAACACTGATGCGCTCGATTGCCGACAAGATCGCCAGCCGCACGCCCATTCCCAGCCCATCGGCGGAAATCGGCTTCGTCAACCAGACCAGCGAGCCGGTGTACAAGATGCTCTCCATCGGCGCGACCATTCCGGGGTCGGGCTTGAGTGACAGCCTGATCGCACAGTACCGCGACCTGATCGCCGCTGATTACGCATATGTGTTTCTGGAGCGCAACCTGCGTGTGGGCCTGGCCGCACTGGAGAAAGACTTCACCCTGCAGGCCGGTCAGCGCGAGCAAGCCGACCGCGTGCGCCAGCGCGCGCAGGCCATGCTCATCCAACTGGCCCAGGAGAAGAACCTGCTGTACCAGAAGGTCGGCTCATTCCGCGCAGTCGCCAGCCATCTCGAAGATCTCGAACGCCAACTGCGCACGCGCATGCCGCAACAGGTGATGGACATGCTCGGCCAGCAGGCTGCCTATCAGACACCGTAGCGAGGACTGGAAGATGTGGGAGATCTACGCCTATCAAAATGCCGACAGCCTGTTCGGCATCTTCAATGCCGCCGCCGCGATCCATGCCTCGAATGACTATCGCGCGGCGCTGGCGGCGGTGGTGTTCTGCGGTTTTATCGCCGCACTGGTCGCCTACGCGTTCGCCCCGGAAAAACTGCAAGGCTGGACCTGGCTGGGCTCGGTGGTGCTGGTGTTCTCGTTGATGATCGTGCCCAAGGTCACGGTCGGAATTGTCGACAAGACCGGCGGCGCGCCGGTCAAGGTGGTGGGCAACGTGCCGCTGGGTATCGCCGCGCTGGGCAGCCTGACCAGCACCGTCGGACACACCCTGACCGGGCTGTTCGAGACCGCGTTCCAAGTCATCCCCGGCGCCGGCGCATTACCCGGTGAGCTGGCCTACCAGAAGAATGGCCTGCTGTTCGGCCATCGGCTGGTGCGCGAAACTCGCACAGTGGTGTTTCAGGATCCGGCGTTTCGCACTGACCTGATCAACTTTCTCTACCACTGCACCAGCTACGACTTGATGGATGGCAGCCTCAATCCCAGCCAGTTCAGCCGCAGCGAGAACGTGTGGGAACTGCTGGGCACCCCCAACCCTGCCCGTTTCAGCACCCTGACGCTCGCCACCAGCGTGGATATCGCCACCTGCCCACAGGTGTACGCCAACCTGGACCGGCGCCTGCCCGCCGAACTGCGGCGTATCGAGGGTCGCCTGGCCTTTTCCCTCAACCCCACCCTGCCGGGCAGCGTGGCGGCCGGCGTGATCGCCAATCAGATTCAGCAGGCCTACCTGAAAAACCGCATCGCCGATGCGTCGGCCACCGCCGCTGGCATCATCCGCCAGAACGCGGTGCTCAATGCCCTGGACGACACCACGCGCATCGCTGGCCAGAAGACCAACGACCCGGCGACCATGGTCCTGGCCGTCGGCCGCGCCCAAGCCATCGCCCAGCAGAATGCGGCCTGGATCAACGCCGGCAAGGTCGCCGAGCAAACCCTGCCGATGCTGCGTAATGTCATTGAGGCCTTGATGTACGCGCTGTTTCCAATCCTGGTGTTGCTGATGATGCTCACCGGCGGACGCGAAACCTTGATGGTGCTCAAGGGCTATATCAGCGTGCTGATCTGGATCCAGCTATGGCCGCCACTGTATGCGGTGCTCAACTACATGGCGACCGTCTACGCGGCCTACGATCTGGCGGCGGCTGCCGACCTGGGTGGCGGGCTCAAGGGGCTGACCCTGCAAACGGCGTCGACCATCTACTCGCGCACGTTGTCTGGAGAGGCCATCGTGGGTTACCTGGTGCTGAGCATTCCGGTGATTGCGTGGGCTGCGGTCAAACGCATGGACCACCTCGGCATGGCACTGGTGGGTGGACTCTCCGGCCTGCAAGGCATGTTGACCGGCACCAGCGCCGCCGCTGCCGGCAATACCAGTCTGGGCAATGTCGGTATGGATCAAATCCGCCTGGCGCCCAACCGTACATCGGCGTTTATGAGCAGTTGGCAGAACGACCTGAGTGGCAATACCTTCTCCGGTAACGCCTTGACCGGGCGCATGGCGGCGAGCTTGTTGCGCAATGAAGGGTTTGCTTCGCGGGTGGTGTCGACCAAGGTCAGCGAGCAGGAGGTCAGTGAGGCTAGCCGGCAGGTAGATGCGGCGTATGGCGAGGCGGTCACGGCTAATCGGGAACGTGCGGCGGTGCTGACGGAGGCGTTTAGTCGAGGGTTGGCCACGTTGAAGAGTGGGACGTTTTCCAGTGCATCCAGTAACACCAGCTTGGAAGGTCAGGGTGAAACGCTGAATCGGTTGGATCGGATTTCCCAAGGTGTGTCGAAAGCTACGGGGCTGGGCCAAGCCCAAGTCGCGAACATTGCTTTCGGTGCCGCAGGGAACACCGCTATGAGGCGCGGGAAATTCGCGTTTCAAGGTCGTGGATCAACAGATAAATCCTATCAGTCCACACTTTCCGACCAGGAGGAAAAGGCGCTTGCCAGCATGAGCCAAGAACAGGTGGATAGCTTCAAGCAGTTTGCAGATCAGATTTCAAACAGCACGGGCTACAGCGGTGCGATAACGAATAATGCCAGTGAGGCACAAGACCTGAGTGCTCGGCTTGCGACCAGCGCCTCCCGCGCAGAGCAGACACAAGCCAGTTTGACCGAGCGCGTGGCCTATGCCGAACGCATGTCCTCGGCTTACGAGCAGGGCGAATCAATCGCCATTGACGTCGCGCAGGATCCGCACAATCTGGCCATGTTCATGCGCTATGCCGAACAATATGGCGGCAACAGTGCGGCGGCCAAGGTGATGATGGACGCCGAACTGGCACGCCAAGCCCTGTCACCTAACCGAGTGTTCTCCGATGGCACCGCAATGCCCACCTCGTTTGGCGAAATGAGCAATCGTCACCAGACAATGCAGCAGCAAGTGAACCAACAGAGCGATCCCACCAGCACATTTGCTCAACAGCGAAGTGCCGTTGCAGGCTGGAACAATGCGCTACCAGAAGCACCACCGGCATTCAGCACGCCCGTCCGGGAACAAGTGCAAACGCGTGCTGATGAGATGCGTAATCAAACCCAAGCCGACCAAGCAGGCTTTGACCGCCGCGCAGATCTGGTAGACACCGATGACGGAACGCTCGCATCGAACAGGTCGCAGGTGGAGCAAGCCGCAAAGCAGGTCAGCAATGATGGTCGCTCCACCTTCAAGCGCGCGAAGGATGCCGTGACGGACCTATTTAAAAAATGATGCGACTACCACTTATGTGGAATGTGGGACCGTTCCGCAGGCTCGTGCTCAAAGCTCTTCGAGTTTGAAAAAGGAGCGTGCCACTTATCTCGCCAATAGTTGGTCGCGTAGTCATTCGCATGAATGCCAGAACCCGTTGGTCGATGGATCTCATACCAATCATGAGCATCAGGCTCCGCCCTACCTCGACCGATATCCGCCACCGCCCCCCCTATCGCGCCAGCGAACATCAAGCTGATGCCCATCATCAACAAGCGCGTAAGCCAATCGTCAGGCGGCCCCCAAAGAAAGCCAAACCCGGCGCCTACGAGAAGAAAGCTGAAGAAGATCAACTTACGCATCGCACACCTCCGATCAACAGGTTGCAGATGCGAGCTGGACGGCCACAGGAGGTGGGCGAAAAGCACATCTGCCATCGGTATTTTTATACGACGGTGACAACGGTGGTTCCAGCGTTCGAATATTCAGTTACAAAAATGGGAAGAGCACTACAGATTCAGCGTGGGGCCGCTATTTTTTCCATCGTCAGCCCCTCAGCAGCTGCGGCAGATCACGAGATGCATGCAGCACTCGGACAACGGTCACCGCCTGATCAGTACATTCGAAAAACAACACGTAATGACCGTGGGTGCAGGAACGCAGATTCTCACCCAGCTCCCGGCGACTTCGATAGGCCAACGGTTTCTCCGCTATCCGCTGACACTTCTGGCGCAACTCAGCGGTAAAGCTAAGGGCTCGTTGCGGGTTGTCTTGTGCGATATACAGCGCGATCTCCTGCAGATCCTGCACTGCACGCGGAGAAATCTGCACCTTCACGACCACTAGCCTCTCGACTTGGCCAGCTCACGCACCTGCGCTTCGATTGCATCGAAGACATCTTCGGCAAGTTGCGGCTGCCCACTGTGCATGCCCTCGGCCAGCGCCGCTTTCAACTCAAGCGTCCTGGTCGCGAACTGTTGCTGCTGCTCTTCCAGTAGGCGCAAGCCCGCCCGGATCACCTCACTGACATTGTTGAAGCGCCCCGTGTCCAATTGCTGCTGGACAAAGGATTCAAAATGCGGACTCAAGACAACGCTGGTGGACATGTGGCTCTCCCGTGCAACGACCAAAACTACCAATAGATAGTAGTTTTCCCAGTCATCGCCTTCAAGCCTTCTTGATGAACGGCAGCCAACCTAGCCACTGCCAGCAGACCTCCGTCGCTTTGCCGAGGAAGCCCCGTCCTATTCAGGTTGATGTCAAAGACAAGCACCCGCCCTCACAGGCCTAACCCCTTTTCCGGCTACTACGCTTCCTAAAGAACGGAATGAGTACAACAGGCTGCATTGCTGCAAATACGATGAGAAAGAGCATCACCCCTTGACGCCACCCAACCCCAAAAAAGAAGAGCGCGCCAAGACCCAGCGCCACGATGAGCAAGGGAAGTTCCTCAAGTAGTAGCCACTTCAACCTGGTCATTTCGCTTTGTCTCTGCCCTCAAGCGACCCGTACATCAGCATCTGATTGGCGTGAGCAGTCCGGCGTCTAATCCACTGGTTCCCTCACGGATGATTCGATGATCCAAGACAAGGCTCAACCGGCCTCAGCTTGTTCTTCAACGATGACTCGCCACCGTCGCCCCAGTTCTGTCCCCAGCAAGAACGACAGGACTGTGATCGTCCAGTCAAGCAGCCAGAGCGGCGACTGTGTATTGGACCCACCAATTGCAAACAGCACCACAGCGCCGAGCAACTCGTGAAGCACAAGCACGAAGAAAGCATGGAGGTATGGCAACCGTGCCTGTACACGCGCCAGCCACACGAACACAGCACCCACAACGACTGCATCGAGCCAATAATCGAGCAAATACCGAAGAGCCAAGTGCCCTACTGACTCTCCACTGTCCACGGAGCTGCCGGTCACAGCACTGACGGTGATCCGCAGTACCAGAAGAACAATGGCAAATAGGACAACCCTTGAGAGGTTCAAAGCACTTTCCTGCTGCGCAGTCACAGCACACCGCCTTTATCACGCCAATCCCTGAGTTCCCGCGGCTTGTCCGCAATTCCGAGTTCTTCAGTGCTCTTTTCAGCACGAGCACGCTCAACTTTTGCCTCAACCGTATCACCGACAGTTTTTCCGACTGCCGCCCCAACAAATTCCGCAGCGCCTTTCCCTATTTTTCCATCCAAGACTTTTTCGGTAATCTGACCCGCCACTTCACCCGATATAGCGCCGGCCCCCTGCCCCGTAGCATCCTCACGGTTCGCAACTTTAATCGTCACTTCCACCGCATCCTTCACGGGCGCTACAGCCGTAAAATCAACAATCGTCTCGGCGATTTTTAGGTCCTCCATGTTTTGCCTATCCACCTGTGCCTGAGCCTTGTCGAAGTCTCCCCGATTGTCCACCAGCGCACGAATCCAGCGCCCAATTTTCTTGCCCATTGCCTTTGACTGACGACCGTCTGGGTCGGTGAATGTGTACGGATTATTGAAGGCATAGGCGTAGCGGTTGAATTGCCGCCAATCGCCCGTGTCATAAGCTGTTACTGGATCCACGGACAGGAAACGCCCTATCGCGGGATCGTAGTAGCGTTGCTGCATGTAAACCAACCCAGTGGCCGCATCCTGGACATGCCCGGCGTATCCCGGCCCATCGCGCAATTCTGGCAGCAACTGCGCACCGTAGGGTTCGTACTCCCGTCGCTCGATAACCCGACCGCTGCTGTCGGTGACAGCAACAATGGAGCCCAGCGCGTCGGTGTGGGTGTACTTGATCTTCTCCTGGGCCTGCGCCGTAGCGCCAAACAGCAGAAGCAACCACGGCAGGTAGGGGCGTGATCCTCGCTTCATGACTGCACCTCGTCAGATCGGTATGCCGCTATTGGGGTCGGTGGGAATGATGTCCACGGACTGCTCGACCGGGTTGGACCATGCCGAGCAGCCGGAGGCATTGCAGGCGCGTACAACATGGCCTGCTGCGCATTGCGCGGTGTATTGATTGTTCAGCCACAACGACCCGACCGAGGTCAACGGCCCGTCGTACTGCACCGCATACAACTGGCCATTGGCGTAAACCTGCAATTGGTAACGGTCGGCATATGCGATCGGCGTCCAACTCACTGAACAAGCGATTCGGAAGGGGGCATGACTGGTCTGCAGCTGAGTGGACCCAGTGATTCTCGGCACATCCGGCACCCGCCGCACCTGCACCATGCGTGGGCTGGAGAACGGACCGCAACCCGCCTTGTTACAACCGCGAACGGAATAGCCCCATGTACCCGAGGTTCTGTCCGAAACCAACTTGCCACGTTCACCACTCTCATGGATCACATTGACGGTTCCGCCGTAGTGTTCCTGCAGTTGGTAGTAGGTCGTGTGCTCCAACGCCGTCCACCCCACATTGAAGCTGCCCGTCGTGCTGAGGGCCGGCACACTCATGGCTGGCGCAGTGGGCGGTGGTACGGTGACCGCCACCGTATGGATTGCCGATGGCGCGCTGCAGCCAACGTTATTGCAGGCCAAGGCGCGGTATTGATAGCTGCCGGTTTGCCGACCGTTGAGCGTGACCTGGGTACTGGCAGCGTTGTGCACCTGCGCCCAGTTGCCGCTGTTAAACGCCTCTTCCAATTGGTAGCTCCTGGCACCAGCACTAGCCGCCCACTGCAACGTAAGGCTGCCGGTCAGGCTTTCCTCGGGTCCAGTCAAGCCGGCCGGAACCGGAGGCGGATAGATCACCTGCAAGGGGTTGGCACCCTCCAGGTAGGCACTGCAGCCATAGGGGTTGCAGGCCATCACCCGGTAACGGTAACTACCCGCGGGCTTGCCGGTGAAGGTGTGCTCCAGCGCGGGGCCATCGTATTGACCGGTCCAAGCCGTGTCAGTGCCGGCTTCTTGCAGCACGTAGCGGGTCGGGCCGGTTTCACGCGGAATCGGCGGCTGCCAGGTGATCCGGTACTGACCGCTGACGCCTATCGCGGGCACGCTGATGCCGGACGGTTGGCTCGGCGGGCGGCCAACAAAGATGGCGGCGGTGGCGCTCCAGCGACCGCAACCGGCGGCATTGCAACTGCGGGCCTGGTAGCTGTAGTGCCCCTGCCCTTTGCCGGTGACCGCATACGCCCGCCCGCCGCCGGTAAAAACGGTCTGCCACGCGGCGCCATTGTCCGACTCCCGCAGTTCGTAGCTCGCCGCCCCCGTGACCGCAGTCCACTGCACGCTATAGCGCCCATCGGTGCTATAGCCGGGAACCGTCACCGTCGGTGGTGCGGCTGCGATCAAGCCTTCGACCTGGGCAATCTGGCTGCCGTTCAGCAGGATGTAATCAACCGACAGCGCCTCTCGGGTGTTGTGCTGGGTACGCAGTACACCATCCTGCCCATACATTGAGGTGATGGGACCCAACGAGGGATGATCAGCCTGGATGCGACGGCCCTGCCCGTCGTAGCGATAGCGTTCTAGCTCCTGTGCCTCACGCAAGCGATTGCCCAGATCAAATCGGTACACCTGGCCGTTCTTCTTCGCCAGGTTGCCTTGCTCGTCGTAGTCCAGACCGATGACGGTGGCCCCGGTGTCGACCTGCATCACGTTAGCCAGTCGGTTGCGCGGGTCGTAGTAATAGCGGTGGTCGCGACCTGCAATCTGCACGGCCAGCAGGTTGTCGAGCACGTCGTAGCGATAGCGCGCGGCGTCGAACACGGGCGACGTGGTCGCGGTCAGCCGATCCAGGCCGTCATACTGCATGTCCCGGTTACCACGGCTGCCGGGCAAGCCATCGCTGATCGCGGCCACATTGCCGTTGCCGTCATAGTCATAGCTGTCGTCCAGTACCACCTCACTGCCGGCATCGCGGCTACGTTCGGGAAGCCCTCGGACATTCTGTTGCAGCGTATGCACCACCCCATTGCCGTAGGTGAAGCGCGCCATGGCACCGTTCGGAAAATAACGCACGTCGCTGGCAAAAACACTGGCTCGCGTCGGCTGGCCCAATGCATTGGGCGCGTATTCGACCCGGCGCCCCGAGGGGTAGACGTGCTCGGCCAGTGCGCCCGTGGTGCTGTAGCCATAGCCGATAGCCCAACTGGCGCCGTCGGCCTGGGCCAGGCTTTCGCCGCTCAACAGCCGACGCTTGTTGTAGCTGTAGGTATTGGTCGCCGCGATGCCGTCGTTGTAGGTGGTGATGGCCTGCACTTCACCGTCCGGCCAGTAGCTCCATTGCTGATCGCCGTTACCATCGGGGTAGACCAGTCCCGTCAACCGATTGCGGGTATCGTAGTGACGCTGCACAACCCGCCCGGACGTCAGGGCCTGCACCGTGTTGCATTGCCCTTGATCCGTCAGGCTTAGCCCCGCCGCCGACCAGGCCAGATTACCGGCCGCGTCGTAGTCCATCACCGTCGCGCCATTTTCCGGCTCAATGCTCTTGCACAGCCGACGATAACCGTCATACACATAGTGTCGGCTCACTGCCACGGTGCTGTCGGCATTACGCCGACGCAGCGACATGGGCAGACCAAAAGGATCGCGTTGTATGTCGGTGAAGCGGCCTTCAGGATGCGCGATCGTGACCGGCCATTCGGTGGTGGGCTGATCATAGGCCTGATAGGTTATGGTGGTGGACTGGCCACGTGGATCCGTGTGCCGCTCTTGGAAATCACTAAGGAACTGGGTGGTGGTCACCAACGGCCCCAGTTCACTGTCTTGCTCCTGACGGGTGAGCCGCCCCAGCGCATCGTAGGTCGAACGTGTACCGCTGAGCGCATCGGCATGCGAGCCAAGCCCACGTACGGGGTAGGACTGAAAGACCTTGCGACCCAGCGGGTCGTAACGATTGACGGTCTGGCTCAGGGTCGTACTGGGGTCGACAGCGTCGAAACGCTCCTCGACCACCGGCCGCCAGAACGCATCGAAATACGTCACCTGGCGCGCATTGCCAGTACTGACCGTCTGCTGCCAATGCCCTGCTGGCAGGCCATAACGGGCCGCACCGGCCTGACTGAATTGGGACACCGATGGTTGCCACGCCACGCTGTCGTTTTCCGGATGGTCAATACGCGTCAGGCGCCCGGCTGGATCGTAGTCGTAGCGCGTGGCAAATCCATTTTCGTCGGTCAACGAACGGATCCAGCCATGATCGTCGACACTCGCCGATTGGACGTTGCCATCGGCATGGCGGATCGCCTGCGGTACCCCGCGCTTCCACGCCGATAGCGTGGCAACGTTGCCGTTGCCATCCGTTACGGTCGCTACGGTGCCATCGGCGTAATAACCGAGGGTCTGCTGCAGCCAGCCGAAGCGGTACTGCCGCCACGGTCGGTCTGCCGCGTCGTAGTCGGTCTGCGCCACTACCGCCGACAATGGCTCGACCTGGGTCAGCGTGTGCACCTGGCCCAGTACCCACTTGGCGGTATTGTCGTGGTAGCGGGTCTCCTCGACACGCCGGTAACGGCCGTAGTCCAGGCTGCTGGCCTTGGTGACCTGGGTTGGACGGGCCAGTGCGTCGAACGCATTCACGGTGTGCTGAAAAGTGGCGCCATCCTGCTGGATCGTGGTCTGCTTGATGGGACGCAAGCGCACGGCCATCGGATCGTCAGGCCCGTAGTAGCTGGTCCCGAAGATATCCGGGAACGGCATTGTCGGCGCCTCATCGTTGCTGACATAGGTCGTCGCTTCAGAACGCAGCACCGTGCCATCGGCCGCCACCGTACGCATCTCCAGCAGCTTGCCGTCGTTGATGCCGTAGCGGATTCCGAAAACCCGATCAATGATCGACCCATCCGGTTGCCAGATGCGAGTGATCTTGCGATCCGGGCATTGGTCGCCATAACGGCACAGCGGACCATTGGCACCATAGGTCCAGGTTTGCTCTGGAACACCAGGGCCCGCCAACGTCTTCTCAAGAATCGTGTAGAGATCAAAGTAGTCGGGGGTCTGCAGGGTGTACTCGAACAGCGGCGAGAACGGAATCGCCCTGCCAATACAACTGCCGTAAGGGGTGCCAGTGCGGTGCAGCCGGTTGTAGCTGAAGCGGAAACGCCCGGTCGCACCTGAAGGATGCGTCGCCGTGAGGGTGAAACGATCTTCTCCCGGAAATGGCTCCGGGCAATTGCGGTCGTTGAGGGTGTTGATGTCCAACGCATGGTATTCCGGGCCGAGCATACCGGGGCAACCCATGCCCACGCCGGTGCAACCATCGGTATCCTCGTAGCCGTACTGCCACGTCGAGCCATCCGGGCGCGTGACCCGGGTCAGCAGATGGTTCTGCAGGTTCAATCCGAATTTGATTGGCGCGTACTCGTAACGCCAGGTCCGCCCATGGGCCGTCACTTGGGTAATGGTGTTGCCGCTGTAGCTCAGATCGATACGGCGTCCATCGCTGGCTTCGATGGTGACCAACCGATCGCCGTTGTAGTGGTAATTGACCCAATTGCCATGGCGGTCCTCGACCCGGCTGGCCATCAGGAACACCTGGGTACGCCCGCGGGTTTTCAGCGAGCTCCCGATCGAACTCACCAGGTACTTCGACAGCCTACCGCCAGCGCGCTCGCGACCGGCATTGAGGGTGTAGCGGCGACCATCGGGCGTCACCACGACAAACCCTTCGCCGGGGTAACCATTTACGGTGCCCGGTACGCACGTCACGCTGGTGAAGTCCTGCGCGACATACGGGTAGGACGCACCGTCCGTGGGACGGTGTGGATTCCGGCGATCTGCCTTCAACAGATCCCGATCCCCTATATCCGGCAAGTGAATGCGAATCCCCGAGAAGAAGTCGCCGACGTCGAACGGCGGATACGGTATCGGCGGTGCCCAGGCTGCAGGCGTACAGCGGCGCGGATCGGGCACCGTGGTGCTCCATTCGTCCCACTTCACTTGGGCGTCGAAGTTGCCGTAGATGTAGGGGATATCCAGATCCCACACCCCGAATCCGCCAAAGTTTTCCAGCTCGGACCGCGACTCGATCTTGAACCGGCGTCGCACTTGAACCGGCAGATCATTGTTGCCGGGCAGGTCGACATCGACGATGGAAAATTCCGTCGCGCCGCTGTAGGGGCTGATGGAATCGCCGAACAGGTCCGAGGTCAGCGGTGCCACTTCCTGTGCCGACCGGATCCGTTTCTCATGCTCCTGATAAGGCATCAACGGCGTGAAGTCCTGCGCGCCCCCTGCTGGGCAAAGTCCCAGCAACGCGCCCCACAAAACGATGCCTCGGCAGGCGCGTTGCGCCGCCCTCTTGAAACCGTCGCCGTTTTTACGGCACGTTGTCGTGTCACCCCACCACATGCCACACCCCTAGATTGGAGATGGGCGTAAAAGCTAGTCAGGTGCATCAGGCGTAGGTATAGGGGATCTGCGCATCGCCATATCAGGATGTTCCGCGCTGAAGTCCAGGGAAATTCTGATTTTTCTATCGGGAAATGCCGCGACAATCTTATCTTTTGAGCACGATCAAAAATTTGGTCGTTGCGTTGCTGGCGCCCTCGCCAACCAAGAACCCGCGCGTGGACGAGCGCACTGACGTTATTGGGCCAAGGGCCATCGGCGGGATGCTTCCCGGGCCGCTCAAACCATTTCTACGAGCGGTAGCCAACGTGAGATCTGCCAAGAAGGTTGCGGTGCATTTTGCGCCCGGCCCATCCTTCGTACCGGCCCAAGGCACCCCCTCAAGTCCTGTCACGAACGGGGGTACAGACGGGGGTACGTTTTCAAATCGCGGGCAAAAAAAATCCCGCAGAGCGTCTAACTCGCGGGATTTCTTCAATAATTTGGCGGTGAAGGAGAGATTCGAACTCTCGATACAATTTCTTGTATACACACTTTCCAGGCGTGCTCCTTAAGCCACTCGGACACTTCACCGTATCTCGTCAAACCAGTTCAGTCTGTCGAGGCGCGCTAATGTAGTCGAAAGGCTTTCCGATGGCAAAGGTTTTTTTCAGAATTTTCATGCGGTTAGCAGGTTATGCCATTACACACCCGGCGAGGGGCGGTGAATCTGCCATTCTCAGGCACCGGCGATACACCTCTGGGACGGCTGTTGCGCCCTGCCCTAGGCTGTCCAGCCTGTGGTGTGCGGGAAAAGTCTGACTGGGTAGTCAGTCATGGCGCTTTACCGGGGCGGGCGTGGTGGGTAACGTTTGTGCATGCCCTTCTATAACAAGTCCTACAAGGAACCGCGTCATGAGTGAGTTGATTACTTACCACCTCGAAGACGGTATCGCGACCCTGACCTTAAGCAACGGCAAGGTGAATGCCATTTCTCCGGCGGTGGTCAGTGCATTTAATGAGGCGCTGGACCAGGCGGAGAAAGATCGCGCGGTGGTGGTGATCACCGGCACGCCGGGGATTTTGTCGGGTGGGTATGATTTGAAGGTGATGACGGCTGGCCCTAAAGAAGCCATCGGCCTGGTGACCTCCGGCTCGACGCTGGCGCGTCGCCTGTTGTCGCACCCGTTCCCGGTGATTGTGGCGTGCCCTGGGCATGCGGTGGCCAAGGGTGCCTTTCTGCTGCTGTCGGCCGATTATCGGATTGGGGTGGAAGGGCCCTTCAGCATTGGCCTGAATGAAGTGGCCATCGGCATGACCATGCACCATGCCGGCATTGAGTTGGCGCGGGATCGTCTGCGTAAGTCGGCGTTTCATCGTTCGGTGATCAATGCCGAGATGTTTGACCCGCAAGGTGCCTTGCAGGCGGGTTTCCTCGATAAGGTTGTAGCGCCGGAAGAACTGCACGCGGCAGCCCTGGAAGCGGCACGGCAGTTGAAGAAGATCAATATGAACGCCCACAAGCACACCAAGTTGAAAGTGCGCCAGGCGCTGCTGGAGGCGTTGGATGACGCAATCATCCAGGACCAGGGCCATATCCTGAGTTAAGCCCTACAACCGCAAGACTAAAGCCCGACCTAGCGTCGGGCTTTTTCTTACAGATAAACCTGAAACCTCCTTAGCCGCTCTAGCCGGGCGGTGTCGGCACATGTTGAAACATGTACTTAAACATCGCCTATCTTCGACCTCTACACCGCTAATTGCCGAATACAGTGCACAACCGTACACTGCGCGACCTTTTGTCTCGATGGGCCGTGTCGATGCTTTTTCTGTTGCGTATGTTGTTGATGGGCCTGCATTTTATGATCGCCGGCGTGCTGGGCGTTCTGGTGGGGATCTGCCGGCCGTTCAACCCGGACAACAGCCGGCTGTGTGCTCGCCTCTACGCCGTACCGGCGATGCGCATTCTGGGCCTGAATGTAAAGACCGATGTGGACTCGCTGCGCAACAAGCCCGGCACCTGCGTGGTCATCGCCAACCACCAATCCAACTATGACCTGTTTGTGTTTGGCAATGTGGTGCCCCACCGCACGGTGTGTATCGCCAAAAAGAGCCTGAAATGGGTACCGCTGTTTGGCCAATTGTTCTGGCTGGCGGGCAATGTGTTGATCGACCGTGGCAATGCGCACAAGGCGCGCCGGGCGATGCTTACCACCACCCACACCTTGCAGCACGAGGACACGTCGATCTGGGTGTTCCCGGAAGGCACGCGCAATTTTGGCAACGGGCTGCTGCCGTTCAAGAAGGGCGCATTCCATATGGCGATTGCGGCCGGGGTGCCGATCGTGCAGGTGTGCGTGAGCAATTATGTGACGCAGATGCAGCTTAATCGCTGGAATAGTGGGGATGTGCTCATACGGTCGTTGGCGCCGATTCCTACGGTTGGGATGACGGCGGATGACGTGCCCGCGCTGATGCAGGCGTGTCAGGTGCAGATGGAGGCGTGTATTGCGCAGATGGATCGGGAGTTGCGGGTGGGCTGAGATCGATTGGGGGCGCTTCGAACCCCAGCGCGAGCAAGCTCGCTCACCACAAAAAGCTTGCTCACTACAGATAACTCACTCACCACAACAAGCTCGCTCACCACAAAGAAGCTGACCACAACGACGGCCGCAAGGGAACGTCATTCAGGCTAAGCTGCCCAACACCTGTCCTCCTAATAAGAAGTGATCAGCACCATGGGTAGAGTTGTCGCGGCCGCTGTCTATAGCGCCGGTAAGAAAGTCACGAATATCACCCTTGATGAAGGCGCGGCCTGGGCCGCCAAACCCGGCCACTTTGTGTGGATCGGCCTGGAAGAACCCAACGCCCTGGAGCTGGCCAACCTGCAACGCCAGTTCAACCTGCATGAATTGGCCATCGAAGACGCCCTGGAAAAACACAGCCGCCCCAAGCTCGAAACCTTCGGCGATGCGCTGTTTATCGTCACCTACTCGCCAGTGCGCGAGAACGGCAAGCTGGAGTTTATCGAGACCCATATCTTTGCCGGTAACGGCTACATCATCACCGCACGCAATGGGCACTCGGCGTCCTACGGCTTTGTGCGTCAGCGTTGTGAGGCACGGCCGTTATTGCTGGAGCATGGGGAAGATTTCGTACTCTATGCGTTGCTGGATTTTGTCACCGAGAACTACCAGCCGGTGAGCGAAGCAATCCACGCCGAAATCGATGAGCTGGAGCGCAACGTGCTGTGCAGCTCACTGAACGAGCGGGATATCCAGAACCTGCATGGCCTGCGCCGCGATGTGTTGCGGCTCAAGCGCTACGTGGCGCCGATGGTGGAGATCAGCCAGGAACTGCAGAAGCTGAGCTTCCCGTTTATCGACAAGAACATGCGCCCGTATTTCCGTGATGTGCAGATCCACGTGACACGACAAATGGAAGACCTCACCACCCTGCGCGATATCGCCAGCCAGACCATCGAGATCGGTGTGTTGCTGGAGGCTTCGCGCCAGAGCGTGGTGCAGCGCAAGTTCGCCGCGTGGGCGGCGATCCTGGCGTTCCCCACCGCGGTGGCGGGGATTTATGGGATGAACTTCCAGAACATGCCCGAGCTGCAATGGCACTACGGCTATTTTGCGGTGCTTGGGTTTATCGCGCTGGGCTGCACCGGCCTGTGGGCCAGCTTTAAACGGTCGGGCTGGCTTTAACCGGTTTGTGCGCCACAAAACGCATCATCCATTCCGCCACGGTCACGCCGTGGTGGTCATGGGCCAGGCTGGCCACGCCGCTGGAGTAGATCTGCTCGCCGAGGTTTTGCTGGCGGATATCCAGCAAAGCCCGGGAGTAATCGTGGATAAATTCCGGGTGGCCCTGGAAGCACAGCACCTGGTCATTGATGTGGTACGCGGCAAACGGGCAGAAATCGCTGGAGGCGATGACCGTGGCGTTTTCCGGTAGCGCGGTGACCTGGTCCTGGTGACTGATCAGCAGGGTCAACTCTTCCACCATCGGACTGATCCACGGTGCCTTGGCGGCCATCTTGTAGTGGTGGGTGCCCACGCCCCACCCTTGGCTGGCGCGCTCGCTTTTGCCGCCTAACAACAGCGCCAACAGTTGGTGACCAAAGCAGATACCCAGCAATTTGTCGCCGCGTTCGTAGCGGTTGAGCAGGTAGGTCTTGAGGGTCTGGATCCACGGGTCGGTGCCGAAGGAGTCGGCCTTGCTACCGGTGACCAGGTAAGCGTCGAACACCTGGTCGTCAGCGGGATAGTCGCCGTTCATCACGTTGTACACGGTGAACTCGGCCGCAATCGGCTGCTGGGAGAACAGACGCTGGAACATCTGCCCATAACCCTGATATTGATCCACCAACTCCGGGCGCAGGACATCGGTTTCCAGAATGCAGACGCGTAGCGACATAAAAAATACCTGACACGGTGATGGGAATAATGCACACCCCAGAGCCTGCCTTGAAATACCCCTCCAAGGCAAGCCCTGCCAGTGTGCCTATTCGCTAGAAACTAGCACCCTGCGCGGCTTTTTCCAGCAACAACGACGGCGGCGCAAACCGCTCACCATACTGCTCAGCCAAATACCGAGCCCGCGCGATAAAGTCGTTCAAGCCGTACTGGTTGATGAACTGCAACGCGCCACCACTCCACGCGGCAAAGCCGATACCGAAGATAGAACCGATATTGGCATCCGCGGTGGACCTCAACACGCCCTCCTCCACACACCGCACGGTCTCGATGGCCTGGATAAACAGCAAACGGTCGCGCACATCCTGTGGTGAGATCCGTTGATCGGGCCGTTCAAAACGGTTTTTCAGCTCAGGCCACAGGTGTTTCTGCCCACCTACGGGATAGTCGTAGAAGCCACCGCCCGCCGCCTTGCCCGTGCGCGTGTATTCGTTCACTAACAGATTGATCACCTGCGTCGCAGGATGGGTAGGCAGCGCCTTACCTTCCGCCTGCAGATCCTTGGCGGTTTGTTGTCGGATATGGCTCATCAGGCTGAGGGACACTTCATCCGACACCGCCAACGGCCCCACCGGCATGCCGGCCTTGCGCGCTTCGGTCTCGATCATCGGCGCGGCCACGCCTTCGCCGAGCATGGCGATGCCTTCGTGGGTGAAGGTGCCGAACACCCGCGAGGTAAAGAAGCCGCGACTGTCGTTGACCACAATCGGGGTTTTCTTGATTTGCAGTACGAAATCGAAACCCCGGGCGAGGGTTTCGTCTGAGGTGTGGGCGCCCTTGATGATCTCGACCAGCAGCATCTTGTCCACCGGGCTGAAGAAATGCAGGCCGATGAACTTGGCTTGATCGGGCACGGCCTCGGCCAATCCACTGATGGGCAAGGTCGAGGTGTTGGAGGCGATCACCACATCGGCGCCGACCACGCGTTGAGCGGCAGCAGAGACCTTGGCCTTAAGCGCTCGGTCTTCAAACACCGCTTCAATAACCAGGTCGCAGCCGGCCAGGTCGGCATCGATGGCCGTAGGATGAATCCGCGCCAGGACGTTTTCCCGCAGCTCGGCGGTCAATTGCCCACGGCTGACCTTCTTGTCCAGCAGCGCTGCCGAATGCGCCTTGCCCTTCTCGGCCGCCGCCAGGTTGATGTCCTTGAGCACCACCTCGATGCCTGCACTGGCGCTGACATAGGCAATACCTGCGCCCATCATGCCGGCCCCGAGCACGCCGACTTTGCGCGTGACATAGGGCGTAAAGCCTTGCGGGCGCGAGCTGCCGGCGTTGATCTCATTGAGCTGGAACCAGAAGGTGCCGATCATGTTTTTCGCCACCTGCCCCGTCACCAATTCGGTGAAGTAACGGGTTTCGATCAGGTGTGCGGTGTCAAAGTCTACTTGGGCGCCCTCGACGGCGGCACAGAGGATTTTCTCAGGCGCAGGAAAACAGCCGTTGGTTTTGCTACGCAGGATCGACGGCGCAATGGCGAGCATCTGTGCAACTTTCGGGTTGGACGGCGTGCCGCCGGGGATCTGGTAGCCCTTGTTGTCCCACGGCTGCCTGGCCTCGGGGTTAGCCAGGACCCATGCCCGGGCCTTGGCCAGCAACTCATCGCGATCCGCCGCCAGCGCGTTGATCAAACCCGCTTGCAATGCCTGTTGCGGCCGTACCTTCTTGCCTTCGAGCAAATACGGCAAGGCCTTTTCCAGCCCCAGCATGCGCACCATACGCACCACCCCGCCACCGCCGGGCAACAGGCCCAGGGTCACTTCCGGCAAGCCCAGTTGCACCGATTTATCGTCCAATGCGATCCGGTAGTGGCACGCCAGGCAAATCTCCCAACCGCCGCCCAGCGCGGCACCATTGATGGCCGCGACCACCGGCTTGCCGAGGGTTTCCAGGCGGCGTAGTTGCGCCTTCAACACGCACACGCTGGCGTAGAAATCCTTGGCTTGGGCCTTGTCGACCTTGATCAGTTCATTGAGGTCGCCGCCGGCAAAAAACGTGTTCTTCGCCGAGGTGATCACCACGCCGGCAATGCGGTCCTTTTCCACTTCCAGGCGCGCCACCGTGGCGGCCATGGCTTCGCGATACACGCCGTTCATGGTGTTGGCACTTTGGCCGGGCATGTCGAGGGTCAGCACCACGATCTGGTCCTGGCCTTTTTCGTAACGAATGGCTTGGGTCATGACAAATTCCTTGGGCTCAGAGGCGTTCAATGATCGTGGCGATACCCATCCCACCGCCCACACACAGGGTGGCCAGGCCGTAGCGCTGTTGGCGCGCCTCCAGTTCATCGAGCAGGGTGCCGAGAATCGCGCAACCGGTGGCGCCTAGCGGGTGGCCCATGGCGATGGAGCCGCCGTTGACGTTGACTCGCCCGGCGTCGATGCCCATGTCCTTGATGAACTTGAGTACCACCGAGGCAAACGCTTCGTTGACTTCAAACAGGTCGATGTCCTCGACCCGCAGGCCAGCCTTGACCAAGGCCTTGCGCGTAGCGGGTGCGGGGCCGGTGAGCATAATGGTCGGGTCGGTGCTGGTCACCGCGGTGGCAACAATGCGTGCCCGCGGTTGCAAGCCCAGCTCGCGCCCTTTGGCCTCGGAACCGATCAACATCAGCGCCGCACCGTCGACGATCCCGGAGCTATTGCCCGGCGTGTGCACATGGTGGATACGCTCCACATGGCTGTAGACCCGCAACGCGGTCGCGTCGAAGCCCATCTGCCCCATCATTTCAAAGCTCGGCTTGAGCTTGCCCAGGCCCTCCAGGGTGGAGTCAGCGCGGATGAACTCGTCGTGGTCCAGCAGCACGATGCCGTTCTGGTCCTGCACCGCGATCAGCGATTTGTTGAAGGAACCGTCTGTACGGGCTCTGGCGGCTTTCTGCTGGGAATGTAGGGCGAAGGCGTCGACGTCCTCGCGGGTGAAGCCTTCCAGGGTGGCGATCAAGTCCGCACCAATACCCTGAGGCGTGAAGTGGCTGTGCAGATTGGTCTGCGGGTCGAGCACCCAGGCGCCGCCATCACTGCCCATGGGCACGCGGGACATGGACTCAACGCCCCCGACCACCACCAGGTCTTCAAAACCGGAGCGCACTTTCATAGCGCCCAGGTTCACCGCCTCCAGGCCCGAGGCGCAGAAGCGGTTGATTTGTACGCCGGCAACGCTGATGTCCCAGTCCGCCACCAACGCGGCAGTCTTGGCGATGTCGGCGCCTTGGTCGCCTATGGGCGTGACGCAGCCGAGGACGACGTCATCGACCTGCTGGGTATCCAAATCGCTACGCCGCGCCAGCGCCGTGAGTAAACCGGCCACCAGGTTGACCGGTTTGACGCTGTGCAAGGCACCGTCAGCCTTGCCTTTGCCACGGGGCGTGCGTATCGCATCAAAGATCAAAGCTTGGGTCATGACGTCCTCGAACCGCAGTGCAGGTGTGCCCCTACCTTAGGCCCGATTGACACGGTTTCAATGACGGATGCGCTCATTGCTTTTGACCCCCTCGCTCGGACGAACGGTAGGCACTCCACGCTGCCGACGGATTAATCGTTTTAGCTGTCTAGCCAAGGGTCTGGCGCCAAGATGGCGTTAGGCCTCATGCCGTTTTTAGCGCGAATACTGATTACTTGATATGAAATGGATCTAAGCCACGCAGAACGAGGGCTCTAAGGTTGAATCAGTAGGAAGCTGCTGCCGGGTTTTGCTGGAGTAGCCGTAAGAAAAATGTCACGTCACACCGCGATACTGAAATTGACCGGCACGCATTTGACGCTCAGGAATAACAACAAAAGGCAGTCAGCCATGTTCAAACACACGAAAGTACGTCAGGCGGGACTTATTCTGTTCGCCACCACACTGATTCTGATCTTGCCCAATTTAACCAAGGTTATTGGGTGACCCTTTACCCCTCACAATCCGTGCACACACAGCACCAGAATTGCAGTTTTTGGCAGCACCTGCCGGGACATTGCGCATAGCGGTCCTGCAGGGGCTGCCTTTTTGCGTGCAAATTTCCGGTATCGTGAGCCCCATCGCCACTTTGCATCGGGCCCGCCCTTGAAATCGATCCTCGCCCTCCTCGCCTTGCTGATCACCCTGCCTGCCTCGGCGGCGCAACTGACCATCGAGCTGGACCACACCAGCAAGACCTGGCAGACCTTTGATCTGCTCAAACACCCGGATGCGCAAACAGTGCAGATTGTTGACGACGTGTCCTACAAGCGCAGCATGACTTATCGCGCCGTACCGTTGGCAGTGCTCCTACAGGGGCTTAAGCCAGAGAGTCATCTGCAAGCTGTTGCCCTGGATGGGTTTGCTGCCGAACTCACGGCTGCACCTTTGTTGGAAAAAACCGGCGCCCGCGCCTGGCTGGCGGTGGAAGACCCGACGCACCCATGGCCTGCGTTGGCGGATGGCAAGCCCGGCGCCGGGCCGTTTTACCTGGTATGGACCGACCCGCAGGCCGGGCATATCAGCCCGGAACAGTGGCCCTTCCAGATCTCGGGGATCAAGCAATTGAAGACCGTGGCCGAGCGCTTTCCCGCGCTGTTGCCCGACCCGAAGCTGGCGGCCAATGATCCGGTGAACCAGGGTTTTGCGTTGTTCCAGAAGAACTGCCTGGCTTGCCACAGGCTCAATGGCGCCGGGGATGCGCAGGTGGGGCCGGACCTGAATATTCCCTACAACCCCACTGAGTATTTCGGCGGGGATTTCCTCAAGCGGTATATCCGTGATCCTCAGAGTCTGCGGCACTGGCCGCAGGCGAAGATGCCGGCATTTGCTGCCGGTGTGTTGCCAGACAATGAGCTGGATTTGTTGGTGGGGTATTTGCGGCATATGACGGGGCGTAAACAACAGCCTTGAGCCCGCAGCAAATCGACTGTGGGGCGGGCTTGCTCGCGAAGGCGGGGGGTCAGATATGAATCGGGGGACTGACACACCGCCTTCGCGAGCAAGCCCGCTCCCACAGGGGATCTGCTGCGTTTTGGGGATTATTGCTGCTGCACGGAAATCACCGGCGTCGGCGCCACAAACACCTTGGCATGCATCTGCTCGTGCCCGCCGCCACGGCGCATGCCGCGTACCGGGCAGGCGTCGAGGTAATCCAAGCCTACCGCCAGCTTCAAATGCCGCTCCGGCCGTGCCAGCTGGTTGGTCACGTCAAAGCTGTACCAGGCGTCATCCAGCCAGGCTTCGGCCCAGGCGTGGCTGGCCAGGTGTGCGCTGTCTTCGCTGTACAAATACCCTGACACATAACGCGCCGGAATCCCCAGGCTGCGGGCGCAGGCCAGGAATGCGTGGGTGTGGTCCTGGCACACACCCGCACGGCCAGCGAAGGCCTCGGCGGCGCTGGTGTCGACTTCGGTGGCGCCCGGGGTGTAGATCATCGCTTGGTTGAGGGCGTGCATCAGGTCGATCAACGCCGTGCGGTCGCGACGTTGATGGCAATGTTGCTCAGCAAACCCACGCAGGGCGTCATCCGGTTCAGTCAAACGCGTGCTGCGCAAGAACGGAAACGCCGATTGGCTTTCGTGCTCGGCCTCGCGCAACTCGTCAATATCCACCTGGCCACGGGCACCGATGATGATGGCGTCATGGGGTTCGTCCAGGGTCAGCACATGCAGGATATTGCCAAACGGGTCCACCTGGGCGCGCACCGGGCGTGGCAGGTCGAGTTGCCAGCTCAGGACATGCTGGCGCTCGCTGTCGTGAGGCGTGAGGCGCAGGTACTGGATGCTGGCGCGCACCTGGTCGTCGTAGTGGTAGGTGGTTTCGTGGCTGATGGAGAGTCTCATGCGGCCTCCAGGTAGGAACTGTAGATGGCGTCGCCCAACTGGCGCACCAAGGGGATGAAGTCGGTCAGCCAGGCGTGCAGGCCTTCCTCAAGGATTTCGTCGATCGCAGTAAAGCGCAGGCGCGCATCCATCTCGGCGGCCAGGCGTTGGGCCGGGCGGCCGTTAAGGCCGGGCAGGCTGGCGAGAATCTGGTCGATCTCTTCGCTGCAGGCCCGCAGTGAACGCGGCACATCGGCGCGCAACAGCAGTAATTCGGCGACTTGCCGGGCGCCCGGTGCATCGCGGTAGATCTCGGTGTAGGCCTCGAACGACGACAGTGCCCGCAGCAAGGCGCTCCACTGATAGTAGGCGTGGGCCGTGCCATCGGTGACGGCTTCGGCACGGTCGCCGGCCATTTCATAGCGGGCGTCCAGCAGGCGCAGGGTGTTGTCGGCGCGTTCGATAAACGTGCCCAGGCGAATGAAACGGAACGCATCGTTGCGCATGATGGTGCCGTAGGTGGCGCCGCGAAACAGGTGCGAACGCTCCTTGACCCACTCACAAAACCGGCTCATGCCGTAGCGGCTCAGGCCCTGCTGGGCGATATCACGAATATCCAGCCAGGTAGCGTTGATGTTTTCCCACATGTCGGCGGTAATCCGCCCACGTACCGCATGGGCGCTGGCCCGCGCAGCACCGAGGCAACTGTAGATGCTGGCCGGGTTGGCGGCGTCCAGGGCGAAGAAGTGCAGCAGGCGTTCGGCGTGCAGTTCGCCATGGCGCTCGTGGTAATCATCCAGGGTGCCGGTGATCAGCAGCGGCATGGCCAGTTCATGCAGGCCATCGCCGTGCCCATCCTGGGGCATCAGCGACAGCGAATAGCTGACGTCGAGCATGCGCGCGAGGTTTTCCGCGCGTTCCAAATAGCGCGACATCCAATACAAATCCGAGGCAGTTCTACTCAACATGGCATTCAGTCCTCTACCACCCAGGTGTCTTTGGTGCCGCCGCCCTGGGACGAGTTGACCACCAACGAGCCCTCGCGCAGCGCCACGCGGGTCAAGCCGCCAGGTACGACGCGGGTTTCCTTGCCGGACAACACGAACGGGCGCAGGTCGATATGGCGTGGCGCGATGCCGTTTTCGACAAAGGTCGGGCAGGTGGACAAACACAGGGTCGGCTGGGCGATATAGGCGTGGGGCTTGGCCTTGATACGTGCACGGAAAGCTTCGATCTCGGCCGCCGTGGACGCCGGGCCCACCAACATGCCGTAGCCGCCGGAGCCCTGGGTTTCCTTCACTACCAGGTCTGGCAGGTTGGCCAGGACGTGGGACAGTTCGTCGGGCTTACGGCATTGGAAGGTAGGAACGTTCTTCAGGATCGGCTCTTCATCCAGGTAAAAACGGATCATCTCGGTGACGAAGGGGTACACCGACTTGTCATCCGCCACCCCAGTGCCGATGGCGTTGGCCAATACGACGTTGCCGCAGCGATAGGCTGCGAGCAGGCCGGGCACGCCGAGCATGGAGTCGGGGTTGAACGCCAGCGGATCGAGGAAGGCGTCATCCAGCCGTCGGTAGATCACATCCACCGCTTTGGGGCCGTCGGTGGTGCGCATGAATACGCGGTCGTCGCGCACGAACAGGTCGGCACCTTCCACTAACTCCACGCCCATCTCCCGGGCCAGGAACGCATGCTCGAAGAACGCACTGTTGAAGCGGCCAGGGGTCAGCACCACCACGCTGGGGTTATCCAGCGGGCTGGAGCTTTTGAGGGTGTCGAGCAACAGGTTGGGGTAGTGGTCGATCGGTGCGATGCGCTGGGCGGCGAACAGTTCAGGGAACAGGCGCATCATCATCTTGCGGTCTTCGAGCATGTAGCTGACGCCGCTCGGTGTACGCAGGTTGTCTTCCAGCACGTAGTAGGTGCCGTCGCCATCGCGTACGAGATCGACCCCGGAGATGTGGGAATACAGGTCACGGTGCAGGTCCAGGCCCTGCATTGCCAACTGATATTGCTCGTTGGCCAGCACCTGTTCGGCGGGAATGATCCCGGCCTTGATGATGCGTTGTTCGTGGTAGAGGTCGGCGAGAAACATATTCAGCGCCTTGACCCGTTGAATGCAGCCACGCTCCACGATCCGCCACTCGCTGGCCGGAATACTGCGCGGGATGGTGTCGAAGGGAATCAGGCGCTCGGTGCCTTGGTCGTCGCCATACAACGTGAAGGTGATCCCGGCGCGGTGAAACAGCAAATCGGCTTCACGCCGGCGCTGGGCCAGTAACTCGACTGGGGTTTCGGCCAACCAGCGGGCGAACTCGCGGTAATGGGGGCGGACCTGCCCTGCCCCATCGTACATTTCATCGTAATAAGTGCGGATCATGCCGAACTCCTTGTCACCCGGACGCAAGAACCATCGCAAGGCCCGTGCCAGCGGCATAAACACTTAAGAATCAGTGAGTTGAATAAAAACGAGGATCTGACCGCACCGTCCTGGTGCGCAGAATGCCCGCCGACCTGTCACGCGCGTCATCGTAATGCGGGCTTTGACTATCAACAGCATAGCCAGAGTTGATTTCACTGCCCGGCCCAGCCTGCGGATAATCGCCCCCATCAGCTGAACTGCTCCTTCAGCGCTACGCTCTTCCCTTTAGGCCACCCTCGTCGGTGGCTTTTTTTTTGGTGCATAAAAGTGGCGCGCAAGTTCCGAATACTTTTCCCACGGCACAAACAAAAACGGCCGACCCGAAGGCCAGCCGATATACGGTGTTTCTCATTTGCGCTACATGGGTAAACCACGCACCTCCTGCTTGACGCCCCACCCCTCGATGATCCCGCCCAGCGGCTCGACCACCGCCTCAAAGTCTTGCTCGAAGTCTCCTATGCCGTCGTAGGTGGCGAACATGATCTTGCTCAGTTCCAGGTACCAGGCGCCGTCGTCCCGCGCACTCACCTGGGCATTCAGGGATTCCCCGCGAAACTCACCCGCAGCCCTGCGCGCCCGTTCCTCATCCGGGAAAATGGCGTAGAACTCGATGGGGTGAAAACGTGAGAAGTCGAAGCCGCCTTCTTTCATGCGGCGCAGAACGTTGGTGCTGATGTCTTCTTGATAGGCTGTGCTCATGAAAAGTGCTCCTCTAACCGATGGATAGACTTTCCGTGCTTCCTGAAGCCCACGCCTGACCGGCGTGGGTACCACGGCAATAGCGTCACCGCAGGAAAACAAGCATGTAGCTGACAAGACCAGACCTTAGCGATTCATTCGCTGATCTCGATTGCAGAGTAGCGCGAAGCTTTCACCTCCACCAGCGGCGCATTACAGGCAGACAGGGAATGTTCAGGCGGCGGGTTCAACCTTGAGACCTTTGATACTGTTCTGGTCGTTCAGGCTTTTTTCTGCGGGATTAGGAACCCGATCAGGCAGATCGATGATATCCAGATTCGCCAAAACCGGAGATACGCGTGTACGCACCAACTGTGCGGCCTCTTCCAACGTGGGTTCGTGCTCCAAGTCGAATTGCTCGACTTCCGGCTCACCACGATCATTTATGAAAGAAACATTCCACTTTGGCATCGGTGCCTCCTCGATAAAACCCATGTGTGGGCTTACCTCTATCTGGACCTTGAGGGTTCGCCAAACGTTCCACTCAAGGCCGGAGGCACCGGATCAGCTGCGTTTACTTCTCAGCGTGTTCCTTGAGGGCTTTCAAGGTGTTGAACGGTGCGTCCACCACGAACTTGTTGGCCAACCACGATGGCACGCTGCCGCCTGGCTCGGTGTGCACTTGGTAAGTGACTTCGGTGAGGTTGTCGCCCTTGGGTACCAGTTTCCAGGAGCCTTCGACCTGGGCAACCCGGACGTAGCCTTTTTCTTCAGGTTTGTAGGTCGGCACACCCTGCAAGGTGCGGGTGACGCTGCCGTCGGCATTTTTGGTGGTGGTGACATGGATATAAGAGTCACGATCCGTCACCGGGAACGGCGCCTTGAACTGGGTATACGTCCACGCCTCATCGCCCTTTTTGTCGATGAGTTTTTGCGATTTGCATTCATGAATCCAGACGCAGGCACCGGCCACGTCTTCTTGCAAGGCCTGGATCTTGGCTACAGGCGCCTTGATCGTGGTGACGCCGCGATACGCCTTGTACTTGGAGCCGGCCACTTCGCTCAAGGAGACCTTGATCCCGTCTTCATCCTTGGCGACCTGCCAATCCTCAGCCTGGGCAGTGGCAGCAAACAACACTGTAAAACCGCACAACACAGCCATTCGTTTCAGCGAACCCATTGTTGTATTCCTTATTGTTGAAGTTCCGATAGTAAAGCCCATCAAGCCGCCGTCATCTGCTCCCACCAGCCGATCAAGCGGATAGCATCGGCCTGGTCGGTGCCGCAGACCTCGATATCTGCCTTGAAATCACTGCACACCGCCGGTCGCTCCGGCTGCCCGAACAGCAGGCACAGCTGTTCGACCGACAGGTGCAGGCAGCGTTCGCCTGCGGGTTTGCCATGGGGCATTCCCGGTAGGGGCGAACTGATGGAGGGGGCGATGCAGCAGGCGCCACAGCCTTCACGGCAATTCATGACCAGCAGGTCCTCGACGACTCAATGTGGATGGCCGGGCTAGAGTACGCCCTTAAACAGCCGTTTTAAAATGGTCTAACAGGGGTTTTTCGCAGAAAACAAACGTGACCGACCAGTCTCCGACACGTGGTCAGAACGCGACGTCACGTTTGTGGGAAAAGTTTACTGTTTGAACTCGAATTCCAGCGCTGCGCCTTCCACATCACGCCGTTCTTCATTGCGCAGTTGCAGTTTCATCTCATTGCTGAGCAAGCGGCCGTTGATCTGGAACGCACTGTTGTCTGCGGGCTTTTCGCCAAACATCGGCGGCAGCAAGGGCACGCTTTTGGGCTTGGGTACGGTGCCAAGGGGTTGCAAGTGCCTGACCATGTCGGACGGCAGGGACAGGTCCAACTGTGCCGGTGGCAGTTTGGTTTGTGCCACCTCATTGGACGACTTGGTGGCTGCCCGCGTGCGTTTTTTCACCGGAGTGGCTTTTTTCTTCGCTGCAGGGGCTTTTTTTGCGGATGTGGTGGGCTGGGTGCTGGCCGCCTGCTTGTCCCGCGTCACAGGCGATGCAGCCAGCACGGTGCTGACGTTACACAGGCTTAACAGGCCAATCACCAAGACAGCGCGAAAAATAGAGGTCATATCGCCAACAGCATTAACGGCAGAGGGCCATATGCTCGCTTGTTGTGCGCGGCATGACAAGCGTGGTGATTAGCCAGCTATCGGACTTGTCCCCATTCCCGGGCTCAAAAACCCGCTGCGGTTTCCTGGCACAACTGGCTGGCCAGCATCCCCAGCGTCATCAGCGCCCGCTCTGCCTCGCGGTTCCACGGCGTGCCGCAGTTGAGGCGGATGCAGTGGTTGAACTGCTCGGTGTTACTGAAAATCAACCCTGGCGCAATGCTGATGCCCTGTTGCAGCGCGCGTACGTGCAGTTCCTGGGTATTGACCCGCCCCGGCAAACTGACCCACAAGATGAAGCCACCACTGGGGCGGGTCATCTGGGTGCCTTCGGGGAAATATTGCTGCACCGCCAACTGGAACGCGTTGAGGTTCTTGCGATACTCCTGGCGGATGTAGCGCAGGTGTCGGTCGTAGCCGCCGTTCTCCAGGTACGCCGCGACGCCCATCTGGGTCACGCTGCACGCCGAATGGGTGCTGAACATCTGCAGGCGCTGGATCTCCTGCTGGTACTTGCCGGCGATCATCCAACCGATGCGCACGCCGGGGGACAACGTCTTGGAGAAACTGGAGCAATAGATGACCCGGTCCAGGCGATCGTAGGCCTTGAGGGCTTTGGTGCGGCCGACTTCAAACATGAGTTCGCCGTAGATATCGTCCTCGACGATCTGGATATCGAAATCCGAGGCCAGGCGCAGCAACTGTTTTTGCCGCTCTTCGGGCATGGTGCCGCCCAGGGGGTTGCTCAGGCGCGTGGTCAACACCAGGGCCTTGATCGACCACTGGTTGGCCGCCAGTTGCAGGGCTTCCAGGCTCATGCCGGACGCGGGGTCGCTGGGGATCTCGATGACTTTGAGGCCAAGCAAGTCCGCCAATTGCAGCAAACCGTAGTAGGTCGGTGATTCGGCGGCGATCAGGTCGCCGGGACGGGTGAGTACCCGCAACGACATCTGCAAGGCGTCAACACAACCGTGGGTGATCACCACTTCGGAAGGGTCCACCACCACGCCCGCATCGCGCATGCGGATCGCCACTTGGCGGCGCAGCGGCTCGAAACCGGGGCTGAACATGTAACTGAACGCCCGCGGGCTCTGAAAGCGCGTGACCTTGGCCAATTGCTGGTGCAAAGCGCGCACCGGCAAGTAGTCCACGCTCGGCACGGCCGCGCCCAACGGGAACACGCCTTCGCGGCGCGATTCGACCAAGACCTGCTGGATGATGCTGCTGCGGGTGACCAACCCGGGGCGCTCGACCCGCGCAATATCTGGCGTTGGCGCCGTGAGTGCCGGCGTCTGGTGCACGTAGTAGCCGGACTGCGGCCGTGCGCGGATCAGCCCCTGGTCTTCCAGGTTGGCGTAGGCCTGCAATACCGTGGCATGGCTCACATTGAGCTGGGAACTCATCTTGCGCACCGAAGGCACACGCTCCCCCGGTTGATAGACACCGCGCCGGATATCCTCAGCCAGTTGCTGGGCGATACGTTGGTAAAGCAACAGATTGGTCATGACGCAGCACTCGATTTCACGGGTATTTTATTTTTGTGTGAAACATACCGGCACAGTTTAGAAGTGTACGGGGACAGTTCACACAATAGTCGAGCGCGGGCGGGAGTGACAGTAAAAACTGTGAGGATGTACACCAAACAACTGTGGGAGCGGGCTTGCTCGCTCCCACAGTTTTATCTGTGCCAGACGCCTACCGAGCAGCGCCTAGCTGACCTTTTTCGTCAGAAAACACAATCTCCACCCGACGGTTCTGCGCCCTGCCCCGCTCGGAAGCATTGGCCTCCACCGGGTACTGGTCGCCATAGCCTTCGACCTGGATGCGTTTCTCATCGATGCCCAGGTCTACCAATACATCGGCCACCGACTGCGCACGGTCACGGGACAGTTTGAGGTTTTCCTGCTCACCGCCAGTGTTGTCGGCATAACCCTCGATACGCACGATGCGCTTGGGGTTCAGTTGCAGGAACTGCACAATTTTCAGCACGGTACGGTTGGCCGAGTTTTTCAGCTCTGCTTCCCCTGTGTCGAACAGCACGTCACCCAAGGTCATCACCAGGCCACGATCCGTCTGGGTGGTGGCCAGGCTGGCGATCTGTTCTTCGAGCCATTTGCCCTGTTGCTGCACGCTGACCAGCTTGTTTTCACGCAAGGCCAGTTGCAGGCGCTGGCGCTCCAGTTCGAGCTTGGTGCCGCGTTCGGCATTCAGTGCCTGCTCGGTGTGTTCACGGGCGATGGCGCTGTAGCGCTGGCTCAGGTAAGCGTAATGCGCCACATCGGCGCCGCTGCCCCAGTACGTAGACAGGCGGTCGGCGCGAGCCAGCGATTCACCGGCGCGGATCACGTCCTTGGGTGCAAAACGCAGCACGTTGGCGTCTTCCTTGACCTTCTGGAAGTCATTGCCAGCCTGTTGCAACGCCACTTCGCTGTCAGGATGACTGGCGCAACCGCCCAGCACGGCAGAACCCAACAGCAGCGCACAGCTCAAACCACGGATCAGCGGGCTCATTGGGCTTCCCCCAACTGCAATTGCTTGCGCAGGCGCGTGATACGGGTGTTAAGCACGTTCAACTGCTCCTGGCTCTTGCGGGTCAGTACTTTGGCCTCGGCCAGGCGCGCATCCAGTTCGGCTTGCTCGGCGCGCATGCGCGCGTTCTTGTAGGACTCGTCGGCCATGCTGCCCTGGGCGCGGGCAAATTTGGTTTCGGCCAGTTTCAATTCTGGCGATTCATCCGCGTTGGCGCCTACGGCACTGGCTTGTTCCAAGGCTTGCTGGGTGAGGCGCATTTGTTCATTCGGCGCAGGATCGGTGGCACATCCGGCCAGAGCGACAACGGCGAGGGCCGCGAAAAGAGGTCGAATAATCACTGAAAATCCTTACTTTGCTGGGGTGCCAACGGGTTGCTGCAATTGCGCTTTCCAGCGTTCCAGATTGCTCTGCAACGCGGCTTGTGCCACACCGGAGGCGGACAATTCTGTCATCTTTTTGGCGAGCTGTCCGCGCAGCCACGGATCATTGCAGGCGGAGTTGTGGGAAATGGCCAGGTACAGGCCGGGCTGATCGACAGGTACTTCGCGGGCGACCAGGTCGTTGCTCATCCCCAGCGTCTGGGCCATGGCCATGCCGGAATAACGCCCGGCGAGCACGTAGTCCACTTCACCCAACAACAATTTCTGGAACGCCGGGGTGAGGTTCGGCAGGCGCTGCAAGGTGAGTTGCTGGGTGGCGAAGGTTTCAAAGTCGGCACTCAAGCGTGCGCGCTCAGACACTGCCCCCTTGTGGCCATGCAGGTCGGCGGCCGTGGAATAGGCCAGGGTTGAATCCTTGCGCGTCCACACCAGGTAATCGAGCTGTACCAACGCAGGGTGAATGTAATCCAGGGTTTCCAGCTCGCCCAGATTCAGCGGTGCATCGGCGAGGATGTCCATGCGCCCGCTACGCACTTCGTCCAGGGCCAGGGAGCGCTTGCCGCCGTAGAGCAGGTCGATTTTCAGGCCGAGGTCCTTGCCCACTTGTTGCAACACATCAGCACTGGCGCCGATCAGGCGCGTGGGATCTTGCGGGTCGCGCCAGAGCATGGGCGGTGCGTCCGGGCTGCCTGTGATCACCAGGCGCTCGCATTTGCCGGCAGCCAGCGCCAGGCCTGGCAGCAGCGTGAGGCCCAGCAGTACGGTCCAGCGGCGCAATTCCATGAGGAAGCTCTCCGTTTTTTAAAAAGTGGGCTCAAAAAAAACCCGGTCACAAGGACCGGGCTCTTTATAAGTGAAGCGGCTGGATTAGACCAGCTTCTCCAACTCGGGGACGGCTTCGAACAAGTCCGCCACCAGGCCGTAATCAGCCACCTGGAAGATCGGTGCTTCTTCGTCCTTGTTGATCGCAACGATCACTTTGGAGTCTTTCATACCGGCCAAGTGCTGGATCGCGCCGGAGATACCGACGGCGATGTACAGCTGTGGCGCAACGATTTTACCGGTCTGGCCGACCTGCATGTCGTTGGGTACGAAACCTGCGTCAACGGCTGCGCGAGAAGCGCCCACCGCAGCGCCCAGCTTGTCGGCCAGGGCGTACAGGTGTTTGAAGTTGTCACCGTTCTGCATGCCACGGCCGCCGGAAACGACGATCTTGGCAGCGGTCAGCTCAGGGCGATCCGACTTGGCCAGCTCTTCGCCAACAAAGCTGGAGGTGCCAGCGTTGTGGGCAGCAGCAACGGCTTCAACGGCAGCCGAACCACCTTCAGCGGCAACCGGGTCGAAACCGGTGGCACGCACGGTGATGACTTTTACCGAAGCAGTCGATTGCACGGTGGCAATGGCGTTACCGGCGTAGATCGGGCGCTTGAAGGTGTCGGCGCTTTCAACCGAAACGATCTCGGAGATCTGGTCAACGTCCAGCTGCGCGGCAACGCGTGGCAGGATGTTTTTGCCGTTGGAGGTAGCGGCAGCCAGGATATGGCTGTAGCCAGCGCCGAGCTCTGCAATCAGAGGAGCGACGTTTTCCGGCAGCTGGTGAGCGTACGCGGCGTTGTCGGCCAGCAGTACCTTGCTCACGCCAGCGATTTTCGCGGCGGCTTCAGCCACTGCGGCTGCGCCCTGGCCTGCGACCAGTACGTGGATGTCGCCACCGATTTTAGCGGCAGCGGCCACGGTGTTCAGGGTGGCCGGGGCCAGCGCCTTGTTATCGTGTTCTGCGATTACCAAGATAGTCATGGTTAGATTACCTTCGCTTCGTTTTTCAGTTTCTCGACCAGTTCAGCCACCGACTTGACCTTGATGCCCGCGCTGCGTGCAGCCGGTGCTTCAACTTTTACCGTCTTGTTGGTGGAGGCGGTGGAAACGCCCAAAGCTTCTGGAGTGACCGACTCAAGCGGCTTCTTCTTGGCTTTCATGATGTTTGGCAGGGACGCGTAGCGCGGCTCGTTCAAACGCAGGTCGGTGGTGACGATGGCCGGCAGTTTCAGGGAAACGGTCTGGGCGCCGCCGTCGATTTCACGGGTCACAGCCACGCTGTCGCCGCTCACTTCAACCTTGGAAGCGAAGGTGCCCTGGCCGTAACCGGTCAGTGCAGCCAGCATCTGGCCGGTCTGGTTGTTGTCGCTGTCGATGGCTTGTTTGCCGAGGATCACCAACTGAGGCTGTTCCTTGTCAACAACGGCCTTGAGCAGCTTGGCCACGGCCAGGGAGGTCAGGTCTTCGGCGGACTCGACCAGGATGGCGCGGTCGGCACCCAATGCCAGGGCGGTACGCAGCTGCTCTTGGGCAGTGGTAGGACCGATGGAAACCACGACGATTTCAGTCGCCACGCCTTTCTCTTTCAGGCGTACGGCTTCTTCCACAGCGATTTCGCAGAAAGGGTTCATCGACATCTTGACGTTAGCAAGGTCGACGCCGGAATTGTCCGCCTTGACGCGAACTTTCACGTTGTAATCGACAACGCGTTTGACAGCTACAAGAACCTTCATGGATTCCTCGTTACTCTCCGGTGAAAAGAAAGTCGCCTAGGCGAACCTGGCGGTTGATGCTCATCGGCACACAAGGGCACCTCCAAAAACGCAGGCAGCGACCTTGCTCACGGGAAATGATGACCGTTCGTCAGTGGTGACTGAGAGGTCATTCTTTATCGCAGCGTGTAAACTGCGCGCCCTGGTTTGGGCGCGCGTCACCTGTCTTGCTTTTGGACGTGCTCTTGAAACCTGCTGTCTGCCTACGGTAAGCGCAAAACCGACCGTATATTGACCGGAACACCTATTCTGGTCAATACGGCAAAATAGCCAGTCATAAGCCGCGTTGCTTTGATTTACCTAGCCTGCGGGCAATTCAAACAAACGTTTGTATTGGACGCTAGCAGTGGTCTATATATAATGCGCCACCTAGAGAGAAAGGTGGGTCGGGCCTTGGCGCCAGACGACACCAAACCTCCACCCCATTAGAAAAAAAGCCTGTTGAGCCTTGAGTAGGAGATAACCTGTGGAACGCGAATACATGGAATTCGACGTGGTCATCGTCGGCGCTGGCCCGGCGGGCCTGTCTGCCGCCTGCCGACTGAAGCAGAAGGCCGCCGAAGCCGGTAAGGAAATCAGCGTCTGCGTGGTCGAGAAAGGCTCCGAAGTCGGTGCGCACATCCTGTCCGGTGCGGTGTTTGAACCCCGCGCCCTGAACGAACTGTTCCCGGACTGGAAAGCACTCGGCGCCCCGCTCAACACCCCCGTGGTGCGCGATGACATCTATGTACTGCGCAGCCCGCAAGCCTCCACCAAGGTTCCAGACTTCTTTGTGCCCAAGACCATGCACAACGAAGGCAACTACATTATCTCCCTGGGCAACCTGTGCCGCTGGCTGGCCCAGCAGGCCGAGAACCTGGGCGTGGAAGTCTACCCAGGCTTCGCCGCCCAGGAAGCGCTGTTCGATGAAAACGGCGTGGTGCGCGGGATCATCACCGGCGACCTCGGCGTCGACCGCGAAGGCCATCCAAAAGAAGGCGTGTACACCCCCGGCATGGAACTGCGTGGCAAGTACACGCTGTTCGCCGAAGGTTGCCGCGGCCATATCGGCAAGCAACTGATCCAGCGCTTCAACCTGGACAGCGACGCCGACGCCCAGCACTACGGCATCGGCCTCAAGGAAATCTGGGAAATCGACCCGGCCAAGCACCAACCTGGCTTGGTGGTGCACACCGCCGGTTGGCCGCTGGACATCATGAGCGCCGAGAACACCGGTGGCTCGTTCCTCTATCACCTGGAGAACAACCAGGTGGTCGTGGGCCTGATCGTCGACCTGTCCTACAGCAACACCTTCCTGTCGCCGTTCGATGAATTCCAGCGCCTCAAGCACCACCCGGTGCTGGCCCAGTACCTGGAAGGCGGCAAGCGCATCAGCTACGGCGCCCGTGCCATCTGCAAGGGCGGCCTGAACTCGCTGCCGAAGATGGTGTTCAACGGTGGCGCGCTGATCGGTTGCGACCTCGGCACCCTGAACTTCGCCAAGATCAAGGGCAGCCACACCGCCATGAAGTCCGGCATGCTCGCCGCCGATGCGGTGGCCGACCGCCTGTTTGCCGACTCCGAAGGCGGTGATGAACTGACCGCTTACGTCGACAGTTTCAAATCCAGCTGGCTCTACGAAGAACTGTTCGCCAGCCGTAACTTCGGCCCGGCGATGCACAAGTTCGGCCCGATCATCGGCGCCGGCTTCAACTGGTTCGACCAGAACATCCTCGGCGGCAAGATGCCGTTCACCTTGCACGACACCAAGCCTGACTACGCCTGCTTGAAGCTCGCCAAGGACAGCAAGAAAATCGATTACCCCAAGCCCGACGGCAAGCTGAGTTTCGACAAGCTGAGCTCGGTGTTCCTCTCCAGCACCAACCATGAAGAAGAGCAGCCGTGCCACTTGAAGTTGAAAGACCCGAGCATCCCGATCGGCACCAACCTGCCGCTCTACGATGAACCGGCGCAGCGCTATTGCCCGGCCGGCGTGTATGAGGTGATCACCCAGGAAGACGGCGCCAAGCGCTTCCAGATCAACGCGCAGAACTGCGTGCACTGCAAGACCTGTGACATCAAGGACCCTTCGCAGAACATCACCTGGGTGACGCCGGAAGGCGCGGGTGGGCCGACTTACCCGAATATGTAAACCAAAAAAAGGCTCCCAAATGGGAGCCTTTTTTATAACTGACACAACGCGGTCAAAATGTGGGAGCGGGCTTGCTCGCGAATGCGGTGTGTCAGTCAAAGGTGTTTTAACTGACCCGCCGCATTCGCGAGCAAGCCCGCTCCCACAGTTTTGAACCCATTGTGTCAGGGAGATCTATGCCGCCCGCTCTTCGCCGGGGTTGCGCTCAAAGTAGCGCTTATATTCACGACTGAACTGCGACGTACTCTGATACCCCACGCTATGCGCCGCCTGCGCCACGCCCATGCCGTCCACCAACAGCAACTGCTGGGCCTTCAACAACCGCAGACGTTTCAGATACTGCACCGGCGACAACAAGGTGCAGCGCTTGAAATGCTCATGAAAGGTCGATGCACTCATGTGCGCATACCCGGCCAACGTCTCGATGTTCAGCGGCTCGGCGTAATGGGCATGCAGGTGATTCAACGACGTGGCAATCCGCGAAAACTGCCCCTGCTGTTCCACCAAGGCACGCAACACATCCGCCTGCGGCCCACGCAATGCGCAGAACAACAATTCACGCACCCGCGCCGGGCCCATGATCCGGCTTTCCAGCGGATCGTGCAGGCACAGCAACAGCCGCTCCACGCAGCCGCGCATGGCGTCATCGAGCACCACCGAGCTCATCGACTCCAGCGTCTGCGCCGTCGGCGGCGGCCCGGCCTGAATACCCATGGCCATCACCAATTCGCCCAACACCACGCGGTCAATGCCCACCGTTACACCGTAGAGCGGCGCATCCGGCGCCATGGCAAACGTCTCGCACTCAAACGGCACCGGCATCGCCTGGATCAGGTAATGCCCGGCCCCGTACTCCAGCGTGCGCGGGCCGAGGTAGGCGAGTTTGCTGCCCTGGGCCACGAACATCAGGCTCGGCTCGTAGATCTGCGGCCCGCGCGCCACGTCGCAACTGGCGCGCAAGACTTTCACGCCGGGCAGATGAGTGGGTGAAAAACCGTCGCAGGGCGTAAGCCCCTCGATCAAGGACACCAGCGTGGCGTTGGCGTCGAGATGGCGGGTCAACAACATGGCAAAAAACTTCGCGAAAAAGGGATGAGAACATCATCGCAGGTCTGGCGGCACAAAAACCCAAACTCAGGGCACTGCCGGACGAATAGGCATGAGACTCGGAGCAATCACCATGGCCGCATCAGGGTCCGGCGCGGAGAATGCGCCGCCTCTCTTGTTATTGTTTTTGCGAGGTTCCGCCATGTACACCGCCATCGGTTATGCCGCCCAGTCGGCCACCACTCCCCTCGCCCCGATGTCCTTCCAGCGCCGTAGCCCACGGGTCGATGACGTGGCCATCGAGATCCTGTATTGCGGCGTGTGCCACTCCGACATCCACCAAGCGCGCAACGAATGGGGCATCGCCGTGTACCCGCTGATGCCGGGCCATGAGATTGTCGGCAAGGTCACCGCCGTCGGCGCCAACGTCACTGCGCACAAGGTCGGCGACCTGGTGGGGGTGGGCTGCATGGTGGATTCGTGCCGCCACTGCGACGCGTGCAAATCGGACCTTGAGCAATATTGCCTCGAAGGCCCAACCATGACCTACGCCACCCCGGACCGCATCGACGGCACCAATACCATGGGTGGCTACTCCGACAGCATCGTGGTCAGCGAGCACTTCGTGGTGAAGATCCCGGCCAAGCTCGACCTGGCCAGCGCCGCACCGATCCTGTGTGCCGGCGTGACCATGTACTCGCCGATCAAGCATTACGGCATCAAGGCTGGCGACAAAGTCGGCGTATTGGGCATGGGCGGCCTGGGCCACATGGGCATCAAGCTGGCCAAGGCGATTGGCGCCGAAGTCACGCTGTTCACCCGCTCCGCGAGCAAGGCCGAAGAAGGCCGTCGCCAGGGCGCCGACCATGTGATCGTGTCCACCGATGCCGAGCAGATGAAAGCCGCTGCCGGGCATTTCGACTTCCTGCTGGACACCATTCCGGTGCAGCACGACCTGAACCCCTACCTCGACGTGCTGCGCTTTGACGGCGTGCACATCCTGGTCGGCCTGATCGAGCCGGTGGACCCGCCGGTGAACGCCGCCAAGCTGATCATGGGCCGCAAGGTACTGGCCGGTTCCCTGATCGGCGGCATTGCAGAAACCCAGGAAGTCCTGGATTTCTGCGCCGAGCACGGCATCAGCTGCGACATCGAGATGCTCGATATCCGCAACATCAACGAAGCCTACAGCCGCATGATCGCAGGCGATGTGAAGTACCGCTTTGTCATCGACATGGCGACCCTGAAGGTCTGATCAGGCCTTCGCGCCCAACTCCGCTGACAGCCGCGCTGCGACCTGTTTGATCACAGGGATCAGCTCGGCCATTTTCTCCAGCGGCATGTAGGGCACGGTACTGGCGATGCTGATGCCTGCGACGATTCGTCGGCTGGCATCGCGCACCGGTGCCGCTACACAACGGATCGACGGTTCGTTGTCTTCCAGGTCGAACGCAAAGCCCCCCACCACGTATTCGTGCATGCGCTGCTCGAACTGCGCCCAGGACTGCTCCGGGTGTTGCGGCCACTGCTGGCTTTTGCCTGCGACCGGCTGGCTCACTTCGTACAGGCGCTGCCACTCCTGCACCGTGTCATCCAACAACAACGCCTTGCCGATCCCAGTGCGCGCCAGCGGCATGCGATGGCCGACCCGCGAGCGCATTTCCGGGCCGTTGCGGCCAGGGTTCTTGTGCAGGTAGAGCACGTCGTCGTATTCGCGAATGGCCAGGTGGATGGTGTCGCCGGTCAGCGCCGACAATTCATCCAGATACGGCACCGCCAGGGACACCAACGGCAGTTCTTCCCGCGCCTGGAAGCCCAGCTCGATCAACTTTGGCCCCAACAGGTAACCCACTTGCGGCACCACGCGCAGGTAGCGCTCGTCCACCAGGCAACTGGCCAGGCGGTGGGTGGTGCTGCGGGTGGTGCCGATGCGCTTGGCGATCTCTTTCAGATCCCGCGCGCCGGCCGCCACCGCCTGCACCACGCCCAGGCCACGCAGCAGGGTTTGGGTGCCGGTGGGGGCGGTTTCTTTGGCGGGGGATTGGGCGTTTTCCTGCATGTCGGGCCTATTGAGTGTGAAAGCGCGGGCATTATGGCAAATACCAACATTCAATACAGTGGAGATCCAAATGTGGCATGGCTTAGCGTTGTTTCATGCGGTCGATGATGACGGCCAATAGCAGGATCGAGCCGCGGATAACGTACTGATAGAACGTGTCGATGTTTTTGAGGTTCATCGCATTCTCAATAATCGCCAGAATCAACACCCCCGCAATCACATGCCGGATCATGCCGATCCCACCGCTCAACGACACCCCGCCCAGCACGCACGCGGAGATTACCGTCAGCTCAAACCCCTGCCCGATCATCGGCTGGCCCGAGGTCATGCGCGACGCAAGGATCACCCCGGCCAACGCGCCCACCAAACCGTGCACGGCAAAGATAATGATCTTGGTGCGATCAACGTTCACCCCCGCCAGCAACGCCGCTTCCTGGTTGCCGCCAATGGCCATGGTGTTGCGCCCGTAGGTGGTGTAGTTCAGCAGCCAGCCAAAGAACACAAAGCACAGCACGGTGATGATGATCGGCACCGGCACGCCCAGCAGCTGGCCGTTGCCGAACACGAAGAAGCGCTCGTCCATCACCCCCACCGCTTTGCCGTTGGAGAAGATATACGCCAGGCCCCGCACGATCTGCATGGTCGCCAACGTCGCGATCAACGCGTTGATGCGCAGCTTGGCGATGACGATGCCGTTGATCAGCCCCACCACCAGCCCCATGGCCAACGCCGCCGACACGCCGAGTACCACGCTGTCGGTGTCGCGAATCACAATGCCGGCCACCACCCCGGCACAGGCGATCACCGAGCCCACCGACAGGTCAAAATGCCCCGACGCCAAACAGAACAGCATGGTGCACGCGGCGATGCCCACGGTGGAAATCGCCAGGCCCAGGCCGCGCATGTTCAGCGGCGACAGGAAGTTGTCGATAAACAACGCGCTGAGCACAAAGATACCCAATGCCGCGAGCAACATGACCCAGTCATCGAGAAACTTGCGTTGGTTGAAACCCGGCCAGAAGCCCTTTGCCGTTTTTACCTGTGACATACCTATACCCTCGAATTCAGGCCCGCGAACGCGGGAGAGCCAGTTGCAACAGCCGCGCTTCATCCGCCTGGTCACGGGCCAGTTCGCCGGTCAGGGCGCCTTCGCTCATCACCAGGATGCGGTCGCTGATACCCATCACTTCCATCAGGTCGCTGGACACCACGATCACCGCAATGCCGCTGGCGGCCAGGTTATGGATGATCTGGTAGATCTCTGACTTGGCGCCGATGTCGATGCCCCGCGTGGGTTCATCCAGCAGCAGTACTTTCATCGGCATCGACAGCCAGCGACCCAAAATGGCCTTCTGCTGGTTACCGCCGGACAGGTACATGATTTTCTGTTCGGCGTTGGGCGTCTTGACCTTCATCGCCTTGATCTGCTGGTTGGCGTTGGCCTTTTCCCAGCCGTCGCGCAACAGCCAGCCGAACGCCGAATGGGCGCCACGGGCGCTGATGTTGATGTTCTCGGCCACGCTGGACAGCGGGATGATGCCTTCCTTCTTGCGGTCTTCCGGGCACAGCAGCACACCGGCGGCGATGGCGTCGCGGGGGGACTGCAACGCAAGCTTTTCGCCGCACAGTTCCAAGCTGCCAGCGGTGCTGCGGACCAGGCCGCTTAACAGCCGAAACAGCTCGGTGCGCCCTGCCCCCACCAGCCCGAACAGGCCAAGGATCTCGCCTTTATGCACCTGGAAACTGACCTGTTCGCGCAGACCAGGGCCGAGCAAGCCATCCACCTTCAACGCCACATCGCCCTGCTCGCGCGGCCGGTAATCGTAGATGTCCTGAATATCCCGGCCGACCATGCAGGTCACCAATTGGTCGTGGGTGAGCGCGTTCATGTCGTCAAAGGTGCGCACGTAACGGCCGTCCTTGAACACCGTGACCGCATTGCAGATGCGGAACACTTCCTCCATGCGGTGGGACACGTAGAGCACCACTTTGCCCTCGTCCCGCAGGCGCGCAATGATCGCCATCAAACGGTCGATCTCCCGCGCCGACAGGCTGCTGGTGGGCTCGTCGAAGGCAATCACATGGGCACCACGGGACAGCGCCTTGGCGATTTCCACCAGTTGGCGCTGGCCCAGGGATAGCCGACCAAGCTTCTCGTCCGGGTCGATTTCATCGGCCAAGCCCTTGAGGCACGCCAGCGCCTGCTTGCGCAGAAGGCCGCGATTGACCACGCCAAAACGGGTCGGTAAATGCCCGAGAAACAGGTTCTCGGCCACGCTCATTTCCGGCACCAGATGCAGCTCCTGGTGAATCACCGCCACGCCGCTGGCGATGCTGTCGGCGGCATTTTTGAACGCCATGACCTGCTCGCCAATCTGCAACGAGCCGCTGCTGGGAATGTAGGCGCCGCCAAGGATTTTCAGCAGCGTCGACTTGCCCGCGCCGTTCTCGCCCATCAACGCATGAACCTGGTGCGGCCGCGCTTCAAAGCTGATCTGCGCCAGGGCTTTCACACCGGGAAACTCCTTGCCGATGCCATTGAAGCGCAGGGCCGCGCCGGTCATTTCCACAGCCCGATCTTGGTCAGTTCTTCCTGGAAGTTGGCGCGGGTGATCAGGGTCACTTCGTCCATGGCGGTGTATTTGGCGGGCTCTTCACCCGTGGTGACCCACTTGAACACTGCCAGCGCGGTGTTGTAGCCCTCGATGTGCGGGCTGGGCAGCATCGAGCCGAAGAAGCCGCTGTCGGCCTTCTTCAATTCGCCGATGGCGTCGGTGCCATTGATGCCGATACCGATCACATTGGCGGCCTTGAAGCCGGCGCTTTCGGTGGCGCGCACGCCGCCCAGCACAGTGTTGTCGTTCATGCCGCCGATGATCAGGTTTTTCGCGCCGCTAGGCAGTTTGACCAGGGCCGAATTGGTGGCGTCCATGCTGCCTGGCACGTCGAGAGTCTTGAGCGCGGCAGTCAGGATGTGGTCCTTGGGAATGCCGGCTTCTTCGAGGGATTTGATCGAGCCGTCAGTGCGTTTTTTACCAGTGTCGAGTTCGTTGTAGGTGTTGATCACGGCGTAGGTGTCTTTCCAGTCCCAGCCGCGTTTTTTCGCTTCGGCGGCCATGGCGGCGCCCTGCTTCTGGCCCACTTCGAAAGCGGCCATGCCCAGGTACGGCACGTCTTCCATGAAGTTGCCTTTGGCATCGACAAAGCGGTCATCCACGGCCATCACTTTCAAACCGTTAACCTTGGCCTTGGCGACGATGGCCGGGCCCAGGGACACGTCCGGCGGGCAGATCACAAAGCCCTTGGCGCCGTTGGCCGCCAGGCTGTCGATGGCCGAGAGGGTCTTCTCGCCGTCGGGCACAGCGATCTTGATTACGGTGAAACCGTGTTCCTTGCCGGCTTTTTCGGCGAAGGCCCATTCGGTCTGGAACCAGGGTTCTTCGGCCTGCTTGACCAAAAAGCCGATCTTCACTTCTTCGGCGAGCGCGACAGAGCTGAACGCCATCGCCAGTGCCAGCGTGCCAAGTGTCTTCTTCAACATGAACCACCTCTTCTTGTTATTGGAAAAGTGTTAGTCGTGGTACATCACAGACCGCCCGCCATCGATCATCAGGCAGGTGGCATTGATAAAGGGCGCTTCGTCGGTGGCCAGGAACAGCGCAGTCATCGCCACCTCCACCGGCTGGCCGATACGCTTGGGCGGGTGCAGGTCGAACGCGCGCTGGCGCTCGGCGTGGGGGTCGGGAAAACCGTTCCAGTAATCGACATTGAGCTGGGTTTCGATATAGCCCGGCGCAATGGCGTTCACGCGGATGCCCTTGGGGGCGTATTCGATGCCCAAGGCGCGGGTGAGGCCCAACAAGCCATGCTTGGCCACGGGGTAGGGAAAGCAGCCGGGGATGATGTGGCTGGAATGGGTGGACGCGATATTGATGATGTTGCCGATGCCCTGCTCGATCATATGCGGCAGCACCGCACGGCAGCCGAACCAGGCGCCGTCGAGGTCAATGGCAAAGCAGCGGCGCCAGTCTTCGTCGCTCATTTCGAGCGGGTCGCAAAACACGTTGACCCCGGCACAGTTGACCAGCACATCCACACGACCAAAGCGCGCGATAGCCAGGTTGACCAGTGACTGCCATTGATCCTTGGACGTGATATCGACGGCTTGGGCGTAGATATCGGCACCGCGTTCGCGCCAGTGGGCTGCGACTTGCTCAACCTTTTCGCCCTGGATATCCGCGATCACCAGATGTGCCTGCTGGGCCTGGAAGCACGCGACGATAGCCTCGCCAATGCCTTGGGCGGCGCCGGTGATGATCACTACTTTGCCTTTGAGCCGCTCGCCATAGGTGGGCTCGGGCACGGCGGGGAGTGACAACGGTTGTGCCTGCATCGCTTCACCTGTTTTATTTTTGGTAGTGAGTGCTGATGCAGGCGACTATAAACCCATCTTTTGAAATATCTCAATATATAAATTTGCATCCCATATATTGAACATAGTCAAAAAAAATGTGGGAACCCAATCCCAATGTGGGAGCTGGCTTGCCACACTTTGATCTTCGGTGTTTTCTGAGGGGGATGTCAGCCCAAGGCAAAATCGCGCAACGCATCGCCTTCCATGCGATAGCGCACCCACTCTTCCTGGGGCTGGGCGCCGATGGACTTGTAGAAGGCAATGGCCGGTTCGTTCCAGTCCAGCACGCTCCATTCGAAACGCCCGCAGCCGTTGTCGAAGGCGATCTTGGCCAGGTGACGCAGCAGCTTCTTGCCTGCACCACCGCCGCGTTGTTCGGGGTTGATGTACAGGTCTTCGAGGTACAGGCAGTTACTGCCCAGCCAGGTGGAATAGCTGAAAAAGAACACCGCGAAACCAATCGGCAAGCCATCGCGCAAACAGATCAGGCCATGGGCGGTGGCGCCTTCGCTGAACAGGCTGCGCTCGATGTCCACCACACTGGCGATCACTTCGTGGCGGGCCTTCTCGTACTCGGCAAGCTCGGTGATGAAAGTCAGGATCTGCGCAGCATCGCTGGGCACGGCGGGGCGAATCTCGATGGTCATGGGCGAGCCTTGGCAATTTCAAAGCACACATACTAAGGCGCTTTGGTGACCGGAGGGAATCGGCCAACACCGTTCGTCGCCCTCAAGGCACGAACACCCAGCGCACGCAGACCAATAGAGGGTAAGGACATTAATCCTATGGAGACACTCTCATGAAGCATTCCCAGTTTGCTGCCCTCGCCCTCGCCGGCCTGATGTCTGCGGTTTCCCTGAGTAGTTTTGCGGCCGACTCGTCCACCGGACCGACCAACCCGTCCACTAGCGAATCCCAGAAATCCATGGGCACTGGACTGGAAATCAACAACGGTGCGGTCGATAACAGCAACAGCGCCGACCCGCACACCAAAGGCCAGGACACCGGCCGTCAAAGCCCGCCAGCGGTGGGTAACGGCAAGATGGGGCCTTCGGTGAATGAACCGAAGATCAATAAAGGCGATGACTCGAACATCCCGGGGGCGCCTAAACAGCCTGCGCCTTGATACAACGCTGCGCCAGCCTTCACGAAGAACTAAATGTGGGAGCGGGCTTGCTCGCGAAGGCGCTGTGTCAGTCAGCACATGTATTGACTGACACTCCGCTTTCGCGAGCAAGCCCGCTCCCACAGTTTTGTCCATGTTCAGCCAGCTAATAGCGCTTCGACTTCGCCAGTGCCGGGAGATGTCGCCGGGCCCCAGCGCGTCACCGCCAAGGCCGCGGCTGCGTTGGCACGCCGGGCTGCATCCGTCGGTTTCAGGCCATTGGCCAATCCTGCAATAAACACCCCGGCATGGGCATCCCCCGCGCCGTTGCTGTCCACGGCTTTGACCTTGAAGCCCGGCACATGCTCGGCATTCACCCAGCAGCCATTAGGCCCATCGCGCACCACCCGCAATGCATCCTGCGGCAGGTGGCTTTGCAACGCGCTCAGTGCCTGCGCCAGCGTACTCGCACCGGTAAATGCCAGGGCTTCCGGGCCATTGCTGGTCCAGATATCGATACGCGGCAGCAGCGCCGTCATCAGTGCCGAATCCGGCGCTTTCACCAACGGACCCGGGTCGAAGACCACACTGATCTCGCGCGGCAACGCCACCACCCAATCCAGCAGCGCCTGGGCCTTGCCGTCCAGCAACAGGCTATAGCCGCTGACATACACGTAGTCGCCCGGCTGCAACTTCACGCGCGCCAAATCCTCGGCACTCAACTCACCTTCGGCGCCGAGATGGGAAATGAAGGTGCGCTCGGTGGTGGCCTCGGTCAGCGACACGCATAAGCCGGTGTCCTTGTCGGTGCTGGCTGCCTGTGCCATCTCCACGCCCTCGGCCTGCATCGCGGCGCGGGCCAGGTCGCCGAAGCGGCCGTTGCCATGACGCCCGAGGTACACCACCGGCAAGCCATTGCGGCGCGCGGCCGCCATCACGTTAAAGCCACCGCCCGCTTCGAAACTGGCCGATCGCGCCAGCACGTCGCCGCCGCTTGCGGGCAACGTGTCGAGGGCCATCACCAGGTCGACGATGACCTGGCCTGTGTGCAGCAATCTAGACATGGTGACGCTCTATCAAAGCCGGGCGACGGTCAGTTGCGCCGCCCAGTACCCCATAAATCCCGCCAGCCACCAGGAAGGTAACGATCCAGCCCAGGCCGTTGTGGCCCAGCCAGGAGTCGGACAACGGCCCGGCGAACCAGATGTTTTCAGCCGTGGTGCCGATGGTGGTGAAGCTGAACCCCAGCACAATCGCCACCGCCCACGCGCCGAATGCACGCCATTCCACCCCGCCGCGATACCAGTAGGCGCTGCTTGGGCTCACGTCCAGCAGGTCCTTGGGGCTGTAGTAGTGACGATGGATCAAGTCGACCACAAAGATGCCGACCCACGCCGTGATCGGCACCGCCAGCAACGAGATGAAGGTGATGAACGGGCCGTAGAAGCTGTCGGCGATCAGCATGAAATAGATGGAGCCGGCGAAGATCGCCACGATATCGACGATCACCGCATGCACCCGCTTGACCTTCAACCCCAGGGTCAGTGTGGTGAGACCGGCCGAGTACACCGACAGGTTGTTGGACAGCAGCAGCCCACCAAACGCGGTGATCAGGTATGGCACGGCCATCCAGGTCGGCAGCATGTCGCGAATAGCGATGATCGGGTCGGTGGCCGAAGCCAGGTCGTTGTTACCCACCGACAGCAGGCCACCGAGGGTGATCAGCAGCACCAGCGGAATGCCCGCGCCAAAGGCGGCTGAGGCCACCAGGCGCGCGGCCTTGACGCTGCGGTGCTGGTAGCGCGACATGTCGGCACCGGCGTTGGCCCAACCGATACCGGTACCGGCGGCCATGGTGCCGACACCGATGATCATCGCGCTCAGGGGCGCCGGGGTGGCATTGAACACCGCGCTCCAGTCGATGGTGGCGCAGAGGAAGCCGCCCACCAGGATATTCAGCGCGCCGAACACGTAGGTGGCCCACTTCTGGATCACCAGCAAAGTCGCATGGCCCAGGCCGGACACCGACAAGGTCAGCAGCACGAAGATGGCGATGAAGATCAGCGTCAACACCGGTGCGCTCTTAGCCTCGACGGCGGTGCCGAACAGGATCGAACACAGCGACAGCAATACAAACGCGGCGGTGGTGGTGTTGACGGTTTCCCAGCCCAGCCGCGACATCAGCGACACCAGCGTCGGCCCGATATTGCCGCGTACGCCGAAGATGGCACGGGACAAGGTGAGGCTCGGCGCACGGCCGCGACGGCCGGCGATGGAGATGATGCCCACCACCGCGAAGGAGCCGGCCGCGCCGAGGATCGCCACGATAATTGCCTGCCAGATCGCCAGGCCACGGAACGCCACCAACGTCGCGCCCAGCGGCAAGCCGAGGATGCTGATATTGGCCGCGAACCATACCCAAAAGAGTTGCAGCGGGTGGCCGTTGCACTCGCCTTCAGGGACCGGTTCGATGCCGCGTGTTTCCAATTGCCCAGCACTTTGGCCGGAAGAGGTGTTGCTCATGAGGGGGTGACTCCTGGTGCCGATATTGTTGTGGTTGTGGCAAATCTTCTATTCAACTCGGTCAACTGTGGGAGCGGGCTTGCTCGCGAATGCGATCTTTCAGTTGTTGCAGCAGTGACTGACACACCGCATTCGCGAGCAAGCCCGCTCCCACATTTTGAATCGGTGCCGGTCAGCGCAACTCCATCAGCCCTTGCACTAGCGGCTGCAAGTCCAAACCATTGACGAGTTTGACCTGCTCAATCATCGCCTCTGGCCAACACTGCATGCCCAGGCAGGCACCCAGCATCGCGCCAAGAATCGCGGCGATGGTGTCGGTGTCGCCACCCAGGCTGGCCGCCAGGCACAGCGCTTCGAACGCATTCATGTCGCCCACGGCCACCTGTTGGGCCAGGGCAAACGACACCACCACCGACTCCTGGGACGCCACGGAAGTGCCGATCAACTCGTACAGCAGGTCGGCGAACAGGGCGCTGTCGCCACTGCCCACGCTCAAGGTGCGCGCCCAACTGATGCGCGTGGAGATGCGTCCGCCGGCAATCCAGTGGCCATGGTTTTCCGCCTGTTGGGCGATCTGAGTGCCGATGTTCAGCGCTTCGCCCAGGTCCACGCCATTGATCCCCGCCGAGACCACGGCCGCCACCGCCGCTGCACTGGAGATGCCGAGGGTGGTGTTGTGGGTGACTTGGCAAGCCTGGATCACCGCCTGGATAAATTGCGCGGGGTCGTTGACGTCCGCAGCAATGCCCACTGGCGTGATGCGCATGGCCGCGCCGTTGGTGGTGCCGAAGCGCCCGGACTCCTCTGGCGTGTGGCCGGCGAGAATCATGTCGATGGCGCGTTTGGTGGACGGGCCGAGCAAGTCCTGTGAGCCCTTCGCGCGCATCACGGCTTCCCAATCGATCAGGCGTTGGGCGAGCACGGTGGGTTCGATCTTGCCCTGGCCTTCGACCAGCAATTGGCCGACCAGAACGGCCTGTTCGGTGTCATCGGTGATGGAACCGGCGGGCATGTTTGGCGCGATGGGTTGGTCGGCGCCGGCATCTTCCAGGGTGGTGATCGCGCCAAAGCGCTGTTGCACCTGTTCGCGGCTCAAGGACTGGGTAGGCATGCCCAACGCATCGCCCAGAGCCAGGCCGTAGAAAGCGCCGAGGGCGCGAGTGTGCGGGGTCATTTCGAGTGTCCAAATTGAAGATGCAAGCGAAAGTGCAAAGGGTCGAGCAAGCTTTCGACGTATTCCATAAAGCGCTCGCGACGGTCATAGGTGGTGCGCGACGCCTTGAGGAACACCGTGCCCGCCGGGCGGCCAAGCAGTTCGGCGTCCTCGTCGCTGAGCGGTTCGGCGCCGATCCATTGGTCGCCCTCGGCACCGACATAGCCGTAGGCCGCCAAGGTGATGGTCAGGGAGTTGTCGATCAGGCCGACGCTTGGCAGGCTTTCCAGGCCACCGGACGCTGGCATCAGCGAGCGTTCCAACGACACGGCGGTACCATCGGTGGTGTAACGCAGGCGGTCGAGGGCGATAAATTGATCGGTGCCGAAACGGCTGGACAGGTCCGTACGGGTCACGGCCTCGAGGCGCAGGATGTCGGTGTTGACCCGTGCCCCGGTGTCGGCCAGGGCTTGGGCCCAACCGCTGCGTTGGTCGAGCGCCATGCCGTCAAACGTGACGATGGAGCCGACGCCGCTCTGGGTGGCGATGTAGTTGCGGCGTTTGAGCTCGGCAAGGGCTTCACGCAAGGTGCCACGGCTGACCGCAAATTCTTCGGCCAGTTGATGCTCACCGGGCAACAGGAAGCCATCGACCATGACCCCACCTTCAATACGGCGGATAAGCTCATCGACGACGCGTTTTTTCTTATCAAATCGAACATGTCTAATCATGTACAAATTGATACCCGAAAGCGCCCGCGTGCAGCAAGCGAATTATTTCAGGGAGATGAAAAAACCGGCCTCAGGGCTCCAGGCCAATGCGGAAAAATTCCCCACCGCTCCAGACGCCGAGCCAGTTCTGACCGTTGATCGGACGGCTCACCGCCAGCTCCACCAGTTGGTAGAACACGTTGCGATGCACCAGGGCTTCAAGGTTAGTGCGCACCCGCAGATAGGGGGACGGCTCTTGGGTAACGGGGTCGATCACCACCCGCAGCGGGTGCTCAAGGTCGGCCTCGATGACGTCATCGACGTTAGTGGTAAAGCGCAGTACCTGGTCTTCGCCCTCGCCCTCCACATCCACCGTGACGGCGACAAACGGCGCATCTTCGACGGTGATGCCGACTTTTTCTACGGGAGTGATCAGAAAATAATCATCGCCATCGCGGCGAATGATGTTGGAGAACAACTTGACCATCGGCTTACGCCCGATCGGCGTGCCCTGGTAGAACCAAGTGCCGTCGCGGGCGATGCGCATGTCGATATGGCCGCAGAAGTCCGGGTTCCACAGGTGCACCGGCGCCGGTCCCTTGCCCTTGGGCAACTGGGCCAACAGATCATTGGCCTTGGCGGAATCGGTCATGGGGTTCTCCTCTGGGCTTATTGGTCCCCCATGCCCAGCAGGCTGCGGGCGTACTGCGCGAGGGGGCGGGCGATCAAGTCTTGTGGCCGGTTGTCGTGGAACGTCAGTAAACCGCCACGGCTGCGAATGCGCACAGTATCAATCAAATACTGGGTGCTGGTCTCGATCAACATCACCTGGATTACACCGGTGTCGAGACCAACACGGTCGAGCGCTTCCTGGTCGGCCCATTCGTCGGCGTTGCCGATGCGGTCATCGGCTGCCGCAAAACGGCAATACAGCAAGTAGTGCGCGCCGGCGCCGCGTGCCTCGGCCATGGCCTGCTCAAGGCCTTCAGCCTGGCGGGCGCGGCGTACCATGGGGAAGTATTCGACAAAACCGTTGAAGGCCTCTTCGGCTACCACGTTCGGTCGCGGATAGGCGCTGCCCGGCGGCACGAACGCGCCCTGGGCGATAAAGATAAAGGAGTCCGGCTGCACGCGGACCGAGTTGGTACGGCGGGTGTCGCTGTGGTCCAGCAGCCCGGCGTCACTCATCTGATAACGGGTGCCTTCGGCCATATCGCTGACGGTCATGCAACCTGTCAGCGCCAATGACGCCAGCAACAAAACCAGACTACGCATCCTAATCCTCCAGAAGCCGGTGACGGAAAACCGGCGAATGGGCGTGAGATGCAGAATCCGCGCCATTCAAGAATGACGCATAACTAAATGTGGGAGCGGGCTTGCTCGCGAATGCGGTGTGTTAGTTGAAATATCTGTGACTGATACACCGCTTTCGCGAGCAAGCCCGCTCCCACAGGGGATTTGTGTTGTCTCGCAGATCAGGTCAACCGCCAATGATCTTCATGATGGTAGCGCCCCCCGAGAAAGCCACTTCCTGCTTATCGCCCAAGGCCTTCACCAACAGCCCCTGCAACGCCGGCAGTGCCTGATGGCGCGGCAGGTCCAGCAAGTCGCCGACGTAATGACGATTGCTCGACGACAGGCAGCCATGCAACCAGCCGGTAGACGACAGCCGCAGCCGCGAGCAGGTACGACAGAACGGCACGCTTTCGTTAGCGATCACGCCGAAGTAGCCCTTGCCCGGCACTTCGTAGCGCACCGCCGTGGCGTCCACGGGCGCATTGGCTTGCAGGTATTCGTGGTGTTCGCCAATCAGGCTGAGCAACTGCTGCAGGCTGACAAATTGCTGCAGGAACGCATTGGAGTCCTTGGCCAAATGGCCCATGCGCATCAGTTCGATAAAGCGCAGCTCGTAGCCACGCTCGAGGCAGTAGTCGAGCAGCGGCATCACTTGGTCCAGGTTCTGGCCGCGCAGTGGCACCATATTGACCTTGATCTTGATCCCGGCAGTGCGGGCCTGGTCCATGCCGTCGAGCACAGTGGCCAAGTCGCCGCCACGGGCGATGCTGCGGAAGGCCTCGGCGTCCAGGGTGTCGAGGGAAACGTTGATGCGCTTGATACCGGCCTCCACCAGCAGCGGCAGTTTGCGCGCCAGCAGTTGGCCGTTGGTGGTCAGGCTGATATCACTGAGGCCCATCTGCCCGACCGCGCCCATAAAGGCTTCGAGCTTGGGGCTGACCAGCGGCTCGCCGCCGGTAATGCGCAGGCGGTCGATACCGGCCGCCTCGATCAGATACGCCACGCCACGGGCCATGGCCTCGGCCGAGAGTTCGTCCTGGGCAGCCACCAACCGCTTGCCGTTGGGCACGCAGTAGGTACACGCATAATTGCAGGCTGAGGTCAGGCTGATCCGCAAATTGCGAAAACGCCTGCCTTGACGATCAACGATCATGGATCACTCCGGCAGAGGACAGTTCGGGCGCGCTAAAAGCTGACCTATAAATCAACTTTTAGCAAGCATCCTTGCCTGAGTATATTCCTCGGGTACTGCGCGTGGCAGCAAATCCTTAGGTGGCGGGGATTTCAGCCGGTGGCGGCTCGCTGCTGTGCTTGCGTTTGTTGCCCATGCGCACGCCAATGTCCATCAGGAACTGGAAGAAACCTTCCTGATCTTCCAGCACATTGCTCCAGAACGGCGAGTGGTACAGCGCCACGGCGCCGTGCACCAACGCCCAGGCGGCGCAATAGTGGAAATACGGCGGCACGTCTTCCAGCTTGCCTTCGCTGATCCGGCCCTTGATCAACAGGGTCAGGCGTTCAAAGTTCGAAGCGCGGATCTTGTGCAGCTCCTCGACCATTTCCGGCACCTGGTGGCCCTTGACCACTTTTTCTTCCAGGCGGTCGAACAGGCGATAACGCTGCGGGTCACGCATGCGGAACTCGAAGTAGGCGCGGGACAAGGCTTCCTTGTCCTTGTCGACATCGGCCGAATGCAGCAACTCGTTCAAGTCGCGCTCGTAGTCGAGCATCAGCCGCAGGTAGATCTCGGCCTTGGACTTGAAGTGCTTGTAGATGGTGCCTTTGCCGATACCCACGGCATCCGCGATCATCTCGACGGTGACGCTGTCTTCACCTTGTTCGAGGAACAGCTTGAGCGCGGTGTCGAGAATTTCCTGCTCACGGCGGCGAAACTCACGGACCTTACGGGGTTCTTTGTGCATGAGAAAGAGATCTGCAGAGGTGAATTGAGGGCGGGTCGCGCAGGGCCACGGATACGAGGCGATACGATTTACCCGGTGCGAGGGATTATCCAGACTGAATGGTCGCTGAGCAACGCCTATGTGAACCCGTCGTGCACTTTACTTTCAGCGCGCCAACGTTTTCATCGATATCAGTCAGAAATAATACGCAACAACTACAGCCGTACACCTGTTTAATGAGAACTCAAGCGAAGCGCGTGTATTCCAAATCTGTTTAAAAAACGATCAGTCGCGACTGGACTGAATCAGATACTGATCAATACTTGAACTGTCGGCGTGACATCTCCCCCAAGTGACGCGCCGACCTGGGTACCAACGGACCGCGTACCCTTGTTTTACTCCTAATGGTCTTAGCCCGGATTCACCCCCCAGAACCCGGGTTTTTTTTGCCTAGGATTTGACGTGGGCCAGCGGGAACAGGCGCTTGAAGTTCGCGGTTGTCTGCTCGGCAAAACGCTCGACGGACTCCCCCCGCAGCATCGCCAGGTAATCCGCCACATCGCGCACGTATTCCGGCAAGTTGGGCTTGCCACGATGGGGGATGGGCGCCAGGTACGGCGAGTCGGTTTCCACCAGCAGGCGGTCGGCCGGCACTTGGCGCGCCACATCGCGCAGGGCGTCGGCATTGCGGAAGGTGACGATGCCCGACAGGGAAATATAAAACCCCAGGTCCAGGGCTGCCTTGGCCATGTCCCAGTCTTCGGTGAAGCAATGCAGCACACCGGCTTGGGGCAATGCGGCTTCGCGCAGCAAGGCCAGGGTGTCGGCGCGGGCGCCACGGGTGTGGACGATCACCGGTTTGCCAGTCTGCTGGGCGGCTTGCAGGTGCAGGCGGAAGGAGGCCTGCTGCAACTCGGCGGCTTCGGGTTCGTAGTGGTAATCCAGGCCGGTTTCGCCAATGGCCACCACACGCGGGTGGTTGAGTTCGCCCAGCAACCAGTCGAGGGCCGGGGCTTCGCCGGGCTTGAGGTCCAGCGGGTGAATACCCACCGAACAATCCACATCGGCATAACGCTCGGCCAGGGCTTTGACGTCGGCAGCATTTTCTGCGCTGACGCCGATGCACAGGAAGTGCCCTACCCCACGCTGGCGTGCGGCGTCGAGGGCCGCATCAAGGGAACCGCCGTGCTGGGCAAGGTCGAGGCGATCAAGGTGGCAATGGGAATCTACGAGCATAGGTAGTTACGACTTAAATCACAGGGAGTGTCTGGCCGACGATACACCCGTCGGCCACGGAAATTAACGGCGGCCGAGTAAGCCGACCCACTGCACCAACAGCGCTTCGAGCAGCAACACGCGGTTGAGGTTGGCCTTGCCGAGGACCTTCTGGCGCTGGGCAAGGATCCAGTCCTGAATGTTCAGCACTTTGTCTTGAGCGCTTTTCTGCGCCAGGTACTGCACCACTTTGCGCATGTCCGGCAGGCCAAGGCCGTTCTCGTCCTGGGTCAACTGGTAGCGCAGGATCAGGCTGGACCAGTCGCAGAACCAGTCGAACAGCAGCAACAGCGGAATATCCTTCCAGGCGCTTTCGGCCAGTTGAGTCGCGGACAGTTCCTGCTTGAGCAGTTTTTTCACGCCGTCCACCACCAGCGCGCGTTGTTCGCGAACGCCCTGGGCTTGCAGCTTCACGGCGGCCAGGGGCGAACCGGCGGCCAGGGTCAACAATTCGCCCCGCTCTGCCTCGCTGCATTCCGGCAACGCTTGAGCCAACCACTCAAGGCTCATGGCCTCGCTCGGCAGCGGGCACGCCTGCTGTACGCAACGGCTGCGAATGGTCGGCAACAAACGGCTGGATTGGTGGCTCACCAGCAACAGCACGGTATCGCCGGACGGTTCTTCCAGGCTCTTGAGCAAGGCGTTGGCGGCGTTGATGTTCATCGCCTCCACCGGTTCGATCAAGACGACCTTGCGCCCGCCCATCTGCGCGGTCTGCACCACGAAGCTGACCAGGTCACGCACCTGATCGACCTTGATTGCCTTGTCGGCTTCCTCGGGCTCCAGCAGGTAGTTGTCCGGATGGCTGCCGGCCTTGAGCAGCAGGCAGGATTTGCACTCGCCGCACGCCTCCAGGTTGACCGGGCGCTGGCACAGCAGGCTGGCCATCAGGCGTTCGGCAAGGGCGCGTTTACCGATGCCAATCGGCCCATGTAACAGGTAGGCATGGGCGTGCTGGGCGCGACCGGCCAATTGCTGCCAGAGGCTGTCCTGCCACGGGTAGGCTTCAGCCACGGGCGCGCTCCAGCAGTGTCGGCAACAAGGCATCAATGGCTTGCTGTACCAACGCCAGTGGCTGGGCGGCATCCAACAGGTGATAACGCGCAGGTTCAGCCTTGGCCCGCTCGAGGAACGCGGTGCGCACAGCGCTGAAGAACGCCTGGCCTTCCAACTCGAAGCGGTCCAGGCGACCACGGGCACTGGCGCGGGCCATGCCGACTTCCACCGGCAGGTCGAAAAGCAGGGTCAGGTCGGGGCGCAGTTCGCCCTGGACGAAGGTTTCCAGGGTGGCGATACGCGCCAGGGACAAGCCCCGGCCACCGCCCTGATAGGCGTAGGTGGAGTCGGTAAAACGGTCGCAAATCACCACCGCACCACGGGCCAGGGCCGGGCGGATCACTTGCGCCAGGTGCTGGGCACGGGCGGCGAAGACCAGCAGCAACTCGGTGTCCGGGTTCATCTGTTCTTCACCCGGAGCCAACAGTACTTCGCGGATGCGCTCGGCCAGTGGCGTGCCACCGGGCTCACGGGTCAGCACCACTTCGATCCCTTCGGCACGCAAGCGCTCGGCGAGGTAATCGCGATTGGTGCTCTTGCCAGCGCCTTCGGGGCCTTCCAGGGTAATAAACAAGCCAGTCACAGGCAGTCCTTAGTCAGAGTCATTGCGGGCTTTGCGGCGCAGTCGTATCCGGTACAGGTTCAGCCGGTGCTGTCGCGTCCTCCGATGGCTTTACCACCGGTGCCGGGCTGGAGCGGTAATCGGCACGGCGCTTGAGCTGAAACTCGCGCACGGCCGCATTATGCGCATCCAGGTCATCGGAGAAAATATGGCTGCCATCGCCCCGAGCCACGAAATACAAGCTGCTGCCCGGCACCGGGTTCAGTGCCGCATGGATCGCCTCGCGGCCGACCATGGCGATAGGCGTCGGCGGCAAGCCGGCATTCATGTAGGTGTTGTAGGGGTTGGCTTCCTTGAGGTGAGCTCGGGTCAGCTTGCCGTTGTAACGCTCACCCAGGCCGTAGATAACGGTAGGGTCGGTCTGCAATAGCATGCCGATCTTCATGCGACGCACGAATACACCGGCAATCTGCCCACGCTCTTCGGGAGCGCCGGTCTCTTTCTCGACCAGGGAGGCCATGATCAGCGCTTGATAGGGTTCGGTGTAGGGCAGGTCGGCGGCGCGCTTGCTCCACTCCTGAGCGAGTACATCATCCAGGCGGTTGTAGGCTTTTTTCAGGAATTCAGCATCGGTCATGCCCCGCACGAAGCGGTAGGTGTCCGGGAAGAACCGGCCTTCCGGGAACACACCGGGGTGGCCAAGTTTTTCCATCACTTCGCTGTCGGTCAGGCCCGAGAGGGTTTGGACGATCTTTTCATGCTTGGCCAGCGCCGAGCGCACTTGGCGGAAATTCCAACCTTCCACCAGCGTGAGGCTGTATTGCACCACTTCGCCGCGCTGCCAAAGGCCGATCAAGCCTTGCGCGGTCATGCCGGGGCTCATGCGGTATTCGCCGCTGTGCAACGGCTGGCCATCGAGATTGAAGCGCCAGTACAGACGCAGCCAGAAGGCACCATCGATCACACCGTCGGCCTCCAGGCGATTGAACGTGCCAGTGGGCGTGGCGCCCGCGGGAACGTCGAGCAACTGCTCCTCGGTCAGGTTCAAGGGCTGCTTGAGGGCAGCGTCGTATTTCCAGGCGCCATAACCCAACAGCAAAGCCGCCGAGAACAAAACGACCAGCAGCAGTACAACCAGTTTTCGTATCAACTCAAATATCCAATAGCGCGCGAACAATGCCCTGCAGTTTACGGGTGAGCGGCCCAACCGACCAGCTCATCGCAGCGTACCCACGCACCGGCCAAATGCCATAAACGCTGTTGCACACAAAGACTTCATCGGCCTGCTGCAACTGCTCAAGGCTGATGTCAGCCACGGCCACCGGGATGCCCAAGGTTTGCGCCTGGGCCAGGATCTCGGCGCGCATCACCCCGGCGACGCCGCAGCGGTTCAAGTCAGCGGTTCGTAACAAGCCATTACTTACCAGGAACAGGTTACTGAACACGCCTTCGATGACCCGGCCGGACGTATCCAGCATCAAGCCTTCGGCATGCTCGGCATCTTGCCATTCGGCGCGGGCAATCACTTGCTCCAGGCGGTTGAGGTGCTTGAGGCCGGCCAGTAACGGCTGCTCGGCCAAGCGGGTGGCGCACGGAAACAGGCGGATGCCGTCGGTTCCATGGGCCTGGGGATAGGTAGCGGGCGCACTGCCCTGCAAGATTCGGCGCACCGGGGCGCCAGGGCTGATGCCATAGCCGCGCAGGCTGTCGCCGCGGGTGAGTATCAGCTTGAGTACACCGTCGCCGAGGGCGGCGGCATAGGCCAGCACTTCGCTGCGGATCAACGCGTGGTCCGCAACGAGCGCCAAACGCCTGCAACCCTCTTGGAGGCGTTGCAGGTGACGTTCAAGCAGCACGGGCTGCCCGGCTTTGACGGCGATGGTTTCGAAGAGCCCATCGCCATACGCCAGGCCGCGATCTTTCAGGGGCACGCTGCCCTCTGGTTGACCGTCAACCCAGCTGTCCATCACTCGGCGAACCGGCGGAACACCAGGGAACCGTTGGTGCCACCAAAGCCGAACGAGTTGGAAATCGCCACGTCGATCGGCATCGGTTGCGCTTCGTGAGGCACGAAGTTCAGGTCGCAGCCTTCATCCGGCTCATCCAGGTTGATGGTCGGCGGCGCGACCTGATCCTTGATGGCCATCACGCTGAAGATCGCCTCGACCGCGCCCGCCGCACCCAACAGGTGGCCGGTCATGGACTTGGTGGAGCTGACCGCCAGTTTGTAGGCATGCTCGCCGAATACCGACTTGATGGCTTCGGCTTCCGCCAGGTCGCCTGTCGGCGTGGAAGTGCCGTGGGCGTTGATGTACTGCACCTGGTCGGCATTGACCTTGGCGTCGCGCAGGGCGTTGGTGATGCAACGTGCAGCACCGGCACCGTCGGACGGTGGCGAGGTCATGTGGTAGGCGTCGCCGCTCATGCCAAAGCCGATCAGCTCGGCGTAGATAGTGGCACCACGCGCCTTGGCGTGTTCCAACTCTTCGAGCACCAGGGCGCCTGCGCCGTCGGACAGCACAAAGCCGTCACGGCCCTTGTCCCACGGACGGCTGGCACGGGTTGGCTCGTCGTTGCGAGTCGACAGCGCACGGGACGCACCGAAGCCGCCCATGCCCAGGCCGCAGGCGGCCATTTCGGCGCCACCGGCGATCATCACGTCGGCTTCGTCGTAGGCGATATTGCGCGCCGCCATGCCGATGCAATGCGTACCGGTGGTGCACGCCGTGGCGATGGCGTAGTTAGGCCCCTGCGCACCCAGGTGGATGGACAGGAAACCGGAAATCATATTGATGATCGAGCCCGGCACGAAGAACGGTGAAATTCGACGGGGGCCAGTATCGTGCAGGATGCGGCTGGTTTCTTCGATATTGGTCAGGCCACCAATACCCGAACCCATGGCCACGCCGATGCGTTCACGGTTGGCGTCGGTGACTTCCAGGCCGGCGTTACGCACTGCCTGAAAACCGGCTGCCAGGCCGTATTGAATGAACAGGTCGAGCTTGCGGGACTCTTTGATCGAGAGGTATTCCTCGACATTAAAACCCTTTACCGAGCCGCCAAAACGGGTGGAATAGGCAGAAAGGTCCGTGTGTTCGATCAGACCAATACCACTGCGGCCAGCCAGAATGCCCTGCCAACTGCTCGGCACATCCGTACCCAGTGGCGACAACATACCCATACCGGTGACTACGACGCGTCTACGCGACACAGCACTCTCCTTTTTCTAATGACGACACTTTGCTATAGAGCTAAAGAAAAAACCGCACGCTGTAACAGCAGTGCGGTTTTTCCCAACAGCAAGCGACGACTAAAAACTATTACGCCTGGTGGGCAGTAACGTAGTCGATAGCAGCTTGAACAGTAGTGATTTTTTCAGCTTCTTCGTCCGGGATTTCGGTCTCGAATTCCTCTTCCAGAGCCATCACCAGCTCAACGGTGTCAAGGGAATCGGCACCCAGGTCTTCAACGAAGGAAGCGGTGTTGACCACTTCTTCTTCTTTAACGCCCAGTTGCTCGGCAACGATTTTCTTGACGCGCTCTTCGATGGTGCTCATACCTTGTTTAACTCCTAATGGACAAATTCAGGCAGCTGGCCAGTGGGTAAGTGTATAGAAAGCCTTTTCAGCTTTTCAACTGAAAGCTTCACCACGTACCCGGAGGGCCACCTGCCTATAAATTAAGTTGCAGCTTTATAACGGATTTTAGACAGCTCGTATGACATTTTTTTGAAGCAATCCGTCACAATTTAACTCATGTACATCCCGCCGTTCACCGGGATTGTAGCCCCAGTCACGTATGCCGCACCGTCAGATGCCAGGAAAGCGACCACATTCGCGATCTCTTGGGCCTGGCCCAGACGGCCCAGCGGAATCTGCGTCAGCAAGCCTTCACGCTGTGCTTCCGGCAGTTCGCGGGTCATATCGGTATCGATGAACCCTGGGGCCACCGAGTTGACCGTAATCGACCGCGAGCCGACTTCACGTGCCAATGCACGGCTGAAACCTTCCAGGCCGGCTTTGGCGGAGGCGTAGTTTACTTGGCCTGCGTTGCCCATGGCACCCACTACGGAGCCAATATTGATAATTCGGCCCCAACGCGCCTTGGTCATACCGCGTAAAACGCCCTTGGACAGGCGAAACAGACTGTTCAAATTGGTATCGACTACGTCGTACCACTCGTCGTCTTTCATGCGCATCATCAGGTTGTCGCGGGTGATACCGGCGTTGTTCACCAGAATAGCCGGTGCACCGAACTCAGCAGTGATCTGGGCCAATACAGCCGCCACGGATTCGTCGCTGGTCACATTCAGCTCAAGACCGGTGCCTTGCACGCCGTTTTCCTTCAACGTCGCGGCGATACGCTCAGCGCCCGAAGCCGAAGTGGCGGTACCGATGACAACGGCGCCTTGACGGCCCAATTCCAGGGCAATCGCCTGGCCAATGCCACGGCTAGCGCCGGTAACCAGTGCAACTTTACCTTGCAGACTCATGCAGGCTTCTCCTAATTCTTCAGGCCAGTGCTGCGCGAGCGGCAGCAAAGGCATCCGGGGTATTGAGGTTCGCGGTCGACACACCGTCGGCGCAGCGCTTGTTCAGGCCGGCCAGGACTTTGCCCGGGCCGCACTCGACCAGTTCAGTGGCGCCATTGGCAGCCAGGGTCTGGACCGATTCTACCCAGCGCACAGGCTTGTAGAGTTGTTCGAGCAGGTCGCGCTTGAGGGTGTCGAGATCGGCGGCCACGGCCGCGCTGACGTTCTGCACCAGCGGAATCTGCGGCGCCTGCCAGTTGATGGCAGCGATGGACTCGGCAAAGCGCTCGGCGGCCGGGCGCATCAGCTCGCAGTGGGACGGCACGCTCACCGGCAACGGCAGCGCACGCTTGGCGCCACGGGCCTTGCAGCCTTCGATGGCACGCTCAACGGCAGCCTTGGCACCGGCGATCACCACCTGGCCAGGGGAGTTGAAGTTCACCGCGCTGACCACTTCGCCCTGGGCCGCTTCGGCGCAGGCTTCGATCACTACGGCGTCGTCCAGGCCCAGGATAGCGGCCATGCCGCCCTGACCGGCCGGCACGGCCTCTTGCATCAGTTGGCCGCGACGCTCCACCAGCTTGACCGCCTCACCGAGGGTCAGGCTGCCGGCTGCAACCAGGGCGCTGTATTCACCCAGGCTGTGACCAGCAACGAAAGCCGGGCGCGCACCGCCTTCGGCCAGCCACAAGCGCCACAGGGCGATCGAAGCGGTCAGGATGGCCGGCTGGGTTTTATCGGTTTGGTTGAGCTGCTCTTCCGGCCCCTGCTGGGTCAGCGCCCACAGGTCGTAACCCAGGGCGTCGGAAGCTTCCTTGAAGGTGTCCAGGATCAGCGGGTATTGCGCGCCCAGCTCGGCCAACATGCCGAGGGACTGCGAACCCTGCCCTGGAAAGACGAATGCGAGGGATGTAGACATGTAACAAGCCCCTAATGATCTGGTCGTCAAAAATGCGCACGCCTACGGTGGGAGCGCACGAAACTGACAGATTGGATGGTCAATTGAACTGGCCGGTCACATTTAAGCATTTCCGGGCCGATTCGCCTAAGGCAACAGGTCCTCAAGACGGCCGTGCAAGCGTTGTGGCAGATTCTCCTGAATCTCGATCAGGGCCCGCGCAATGGCGCTTTGAAAGCCCTCCACACCCGCCGAGCCATGGCTCTTCACCACAATGCCCTGCAGACCGAGAAAGCTTGCCCCGTTATGCCGTGCCGGCGCCAAGTCAGCCTGCAACCGGCGCATCAACGGCAGCGCCAGGGCGCCGACCAGGCGCGAGGCCAGATTCTGCCGGAACAAGGTTTCAATACGACTGGCAATCATGGTCGCCAGGCCTTCGCTGGATTTGAGCAGGATATTGCCGACAAACCCATCGCACACCACCACATCGGCCTCGCCCCGGTATAAACCATCACCCTCGACAAAACCGATGTAGTTCAAGCCCCGCGCACCTTGCAACAACGTCGCGGCGAGCTTGACCTGCTGGTTACCCTTGATGTCTTCGGTGCCGATATTCAGCAAAGCCACCCGCGGCCGAGCCACGCCCAGCGCTTCAGCGGCCACCGAACCCATCACCGCGAACTGAAACAAGTGCTCGGCACTGCAATCGACATTCGCGCCCAAGTCCAGCAACTGGCAATAGCCTTTCTGCGTCGGAATCGCTGCGACCATCGCTGGCCGGTCAATACCCGGCAGCGTCTTGAGCACAAAACGCGACAACGCCATCAGCGCCCCCGTATTGCCAGCACTGACACAGGCTTGCACCTTGCCATCACGCAGCAGCTCAAGGGCCACCCGCATTGAAGAGTCAGGCTTACCCCGCAGGGCCGCCGCCGGTTTTTCATCCATGCCGATGGTTTCGCTGGCCGGCGTAATCGTCAGGCGCGCGCGATCCACCGCCGGATGGCTGGCAATCAGTTCTTCAAGTAAGGAGGGTTGACCGACAAGGGTCAGATGCAGCGAGGGTGTAGCAGCCAGGCTGGCGATGCAGGCCTGAACAATGCTGCGGGGACCGAAGTCCCCGCCCATTGCGTCTATCGCGATGACTAGAGCAGACAAGTGATTACTCGTCAGCGCCCTTGTCGATCACTTTACGACCACGGTATACGCCTTCTGGCGATACGTGGTGACGCAGGTGAATTTCACCGGTGGTTTTTTCTACAGACAGAGTGCTCGCCGTCAGGGCGTCGTGCGAACGACGCATGTCACGGGCAGAGCGGGATTTTTTGTTCTGCTGAACAGCCATAATTGATTAACTCCTAAACGTTTGGGTCACGCTTTAACTGCGCCAATACACTGAACGGGTTGGACCGCGTTACCTCGTCCTCGCTCGGTTCGGGCTCGTCATCAAGCCCCTCCGGCTGCTGGCATTCTTCCGGATGATGAGCAGGCACAATGGGCAAGGCGAGCAGAAGCTCCTCCTCGATCAGTGCATGCAGATCCAATGGATCTTCGCCCAGTTCCAGCACGTCATAACCTTTCGGCAACGACTGGGTATTCGCACCCTCCTTCACCACAGCATAACTGCACTCGCTATGGATCGGCAGGGTGACCAGCTCAAGACAACGCTGGCAAACCATTTTGACCTCGGTGTCGATAAAGCTGTGGATTACCACAGATTTACGTTCATCTCGTTCAAAAACGAATTTAGCCTGGACCGTACCGACGGTGTCGGAAAGCGGGTCGCAGAGTCTCTCCAAATCGGCCAGCAGCAACTCACCTTGAAGGGAAGTGCCACGATCAGCCAATTTGCGCGGGTCAACGTGAGGTGGAATCGGGTCATTCAACATAGGCGCAGCATTATAGGGATGCACCCAGCCATGTCAAAGGAAATTCAGCCCTGTGCGTCAGCCGGTCGCCTCGCTAGAATCCCCAGCTGCCTTAAGGAGACGCCCATGCTGCCTTTATTACTCGCATCCAGCTCGGTTTATCGCCGGGAATTGCTGAGCCGCCTGCACCTGCCATTCATCTGCAGCTCGCCAGATATCGACGAAAACCATCGCGCCGATGAGTCCGCCGTAGAGCTGGTAAAGCGCCTGGCCGAACAGAAAGCCCGCGCCCTGGCTGCGAGCCATCCTGGACATTTGATCATTGGCTCCGACCAGGTAGCGGCGCTCGAAGGGCGCATTATCGGCAAGCCCCACACCTTTGAAAATGCCCGCGAACAGCTATTGGCTGCGAGCGGCAAGCGGGTCAGCTTTTTGACCGGCCTGGCACTGCTGAACACCGAGACGGGGCACTGCCAGGTCGATTGCGTGCCGTTTACCGTGCAGATGCGTGAGCTGGATGTGGAGCGGGTCGAGCGCTATCTGCGGGCTGAGCAGCCGTATGACTGTGCGGGAAGCTTTAAGGCTGAGGGGTTGGGGGTGAGCTTGTTCCAGAGCACAGAAGGGCCGGATGCGACCAGCTTGATAGGTTTACCCCTGATCCGACTGGTGGATATGTTATTGGCTGAAGGCGCACAGATCCCTTAAACACCCCACAAAACCAATGTGGGAGCGGGCTTGCTCGCGAAGGCGGTGAATCAGTCAACAAATCAGTGACTGACACTCCGTATTCGCGAGCAAGCCCGCTCCCACATTTTGATCTACATCAGGCTCAAGATCTCAGCGCAGCGCCGGGCCTTGGAAGCCCATATACAGCGCCAATTTCTCCGCCACACTGGCACCCAGCTTCTTGGAGAACCGATCAAACGGCGACTCTTGCACGGTAAAGTCCACCAGCTCTTTCTCGCCGATCACATCCCGCGCCACCAGGCTTGCACTGCCCAGACCATCGATCAGCCCCAGCGGCAACGCCTGCTCGCCCGACCACACCAACCCAGAGAACAGCTCTGGATGGTCCTTATCCTTCAGACGATCCCCACGCCCCTGCTTTACGCTGGCGATAAACTGACGATGGGTAGTGTCGAGCACGCCCTGCCAGAACTCGGTTTCATCGGCCTTTTGCGGCTGGAACGGGTCAAGGAACGATTTGTGCTCACCCGAGGTATAGGTGCGACGCTCAACCCCAAGCTTTTCCATGGCGCCGACAAACCCATAACCGGCCGCCGTCACACCAATGGAGCCCACCAAACTGGCCTTGTCGGCATAGATCTGGTCAGCGGCGCTGGCGATGTAGTAAGCACCCGAGGCGCCCAGGTCGGAAATCACCGCGTACAGCTTGATATCCGGGTGCAGGCCGCGCAGGCGACGAATCTCGTCATACACATAACCCGATTGCACAGGGCTGCCACCCGGACTATTGATGCGCAGGATCACGCCCTTGACCTTGGGGTCTTCAAACGCGGCACGCAGGCTGCTGACAATATTGTCGGCACTGGCGGGCTCCTTGTCGGCAATCACGCCGCGCACTTCAATCAGCGCGGTGTAGTTGGCACCACGGGTCGCGCTTTTTTCCATGTCCATCAACGGGCTGAACAGCACCAGCATGATCAACAGGTAGGTAAAGGTAAGCAGCTTGAAGAAAATCCCCCAACGCCGCGAACGACGCTGCTCCTGGACGCTGGCCAGGAGGGTTTTCTCCAGCAGCTTCCAGCTTTTGTCATCACCGCTTTCAGCCTTTTCGGGCGCTTTCCACTCGTCACTCATGCCATTAACCCCAGCAAAGACTTATTGGGCCCGACTGAGCCAGGCCTGCAATTCGGAAAAATGATCGATCGTCAGGCGCGGCTCGTATTGCTGCAACGCCTCGGCAGACTGGGCGCCATAGCTGACTGCCACACTGTCCATGCCAGCATTGCGCGCCATCATCAGGTCGAACGAGGCGTCACCCACCATCAATGCCTGGCGTGGCGACACACCGCAATGGGCCAGGATCTGCTCAAGCATCAGAGGGTGAGGCTTGCTGGCGGTTTCATCGGCGGCACGGGTAATGTCGAAATAATCTTCAAAGCCATGGGCCTTGAGCACGCGATCCAGGCCGCGACGGGCCTTGCCGGTGGCGACTGCCAAGTGATAACCCTCGGCACGGAACGCATCCAGGGACTGCGCGACGCCCTCAAACAGGGGTGAAGGCGTGGCCTCCAGGGCAATGTAGTGGTCGGCATAGTGATCACGATAGGTCACCAGTTCCGCATCACTGATCTCGGGGTACAGAGTGCGAATTGCCTCGGGCAGGCCCAGGCCGATGATGCCCTTGACCGCAAAATCGCTGCACAGCGCATAACCCGAGCGGGTCGACGCAGCATGCATCGACTCGACAATGCGGCCAATGGAATTGGCCAGGGTGCCGTCCCAATCGAAAATCAGCAGCTTGTAGTCAAGGTGCGACACTCAAACGCTCCACGGTCTTGGCCCACATCTCATCGACCGGGGCCTGCAGCTTCAATTCGCCGCCATCGGGCAGCGGCACGGTGAGCATGTAGGCATGCAGGAACAGGCGCTTGCCGCCCAGGTCGCGGATTTCCTTGGAGAACCCCTCGTCGCCGTACTTGGTATCGCCGGCGATGCAGTGGCCCGCGTGCAGGGTGTGCACCCGGATCTGATGGGTACGCCCGGTCACGGGCTTGGCCTCGACCATGGTGGCAAAGTCGCCAAAGCGGCGCAGCACCTTGAACAGGGTCAGGGCCTCTTTGCCCTCCTCGTCCACTTCCACCATGCGCTCGCCGGAACGCAGGTTGCTCTTCTGCAACGGCGCGCGGACGCTCTTGATGGAACTGGCCCAGTTGCCACGCACCAGCGCCATGTAGCGCTTGTCCACGCCATCGCCACGCAGGGCGGTGTGCAGGTGGCGCAACATGCTGCGCTTCTTGGCGATCATCAGCAGGCCGGAGGTGTCGCGGTCCAGACGGTGGACCAGCTCCAACTCCTTGGCATCCGGGCGCAACTGGCGGAAAGCTTCGATTACGCCGAAATTCAGCCCACTGCCACCGTGAACCGCAATGCCGCAGGGCTTGTTGATCACGATCAGTTTGTTGTCTTCAAAGACAATCGAGGCTTCCAGGCGCTGCAACAGGCCCTGCGCCAATGGCACGGGCTCGTCACGCTCAGGTACGCGAACCGGCGGCACACGGACGATATCGCCCGCCTGCAACTTGTACTCGGGCTTGATCCGGCCCTTGTTCACCCGCACTTCACCTTTACGCAAGATGCGGTAAATCAAGGTCTTGGGCACGCCTTTGAGCCTGGCCAGGAGAAAATTGTCGATGCGTTGGCCGGCATATTCCGGCGAGACCTCGAGCAGCTGGACGCTGGGGGTCTGGGGGGCGGTAGTCGTCATGGCGGCGATGATAACAATTTTTTATGGAATTGAAGCACTTAATCATTGCTGCTATAGTCGCGAACGCCGCCAAAAGCGGCCTGGCCAGAGGACATGCGGCACACAGCCGGCCCTGACCATCGCAATTCATCAGGACGCGAGGCCGTCCTACGGGGCTTTCGCCACCTTGGAAGGCTCAGGATTGTAACGAGCGCAGGTGACATGAGGCCTGAAGCGAGTGCAGAAAGCAGAGTGAATACTCGCGTTTTGCGCCGATATTTACGGCCAGTTCACAAAGTGCAGTCAATCTTGTGCCAGACCACGGCGAATGCTTCGGAAACAACGCCTGTTAAGAGCTGAGTGAGAGCGCAGTCGCCCACACCCAGTCTTGTTTAGCCATGAGCGTGCTCTCCCCATTGGAGAACACGGTAAATGCCAACCCGCTGCGGATTCTGCGCGCGGCAGCACCCGAATTATCAGGGATACGTGTAGGGTGGAGATGCACAACCGTCGGACCGTGTAGCACTAGGCTTATATTTAGACGCTTCATCTCGTCCACAGTCGCCGGTTGATTCCTCCTCCTGACCTTAGCTTTTGTTGAAGTGGTGCCTTTGTCACCACCGCTAACAAGCAGGACGCGTCCGTCGCGATACCGGCCCAATTGGCTTGTATTTGCTGGACACTGGAGTGGCCAACCACTCTTGACGCACCTGACACCGACCGTGAGAAGTCGTGTGTGCCGAACGCCGTTTCCGGCAGCCCGGAAACCGACGGTACAACATGAAAAGAATGCTGATTAACGCAACTCAACCCGAAGAGTTGCGTGTTGCACTGGTAGATGGCCAGCGCCTTTACGACCTGGACATCGAGTCCGGTGCACGCGAGCAGAAAAAAGCCAATATCTATAAAGGCAAGATCACTCGCATCGAACCAAGCCTTGAGGCTGCCTTTGTCGATTTCGGCTCCGAGCGCCACGGCTTCCTGCCCCTTAAAGAAATCTCCCGCGAATACTTCAAGAAAGCCCCCGAAGGCCGCGTGAACATCAAGGACGTCCTGAGCGAAGGCCAGGAAGTCATCGTCCAGGTCGAAAAAGAAGAACGTGGCAACAAGGGCGCAGCCCTGACCACCTTCATCAGCCTGGCTGGCCGTTACTTGGTCCTGATGCCGAACAACCCACGTGCCGGCGGTATCTCCCGTCGCATCGAAGGCGAAGAGCGCAACGAACTGCGTGAAGCACTGAACGGCCTGATCGCACCGGCCGACATGGGCCTGATCGTTCGCACTGCAGGCCTGGGCCGCAGCAGCGAAGAAATGCAGTGGGACCTCGACTACCTGCTGCAACTGTGGACCGCCATCAAAGAAGCGTCCCTGGATCGTTCCGCGCCGTTCCTGATCTACCAGGAAAGCAACGTGATCATCCGCGCCATCCGCGATTACCTGCGCCAGGACATCGGCGAAGTGCTGATCGACAGCGTTGAAGCCCAGGACGAAGCCCTGACCTTCATCCGCCAGGTGATGCCGCAGTACGCCAGCAAGATCAAGCTGTACGAAGACAGCGTGCCGCTGTTCAACCGTTTCCAGATCGAAAGCCAGATCGAGACCGCCTTCCAGCGTGTGGTCGAACTGCCTTCCGGTGGCTCCATCGTGATCGACCCGACCGAAGCCCTGGTGTCCATCGACATCAACTCGGCGCGTGCGACCAAAGGTAGCGACATCGAAGAAACCGCCCTGCAGACCAACCTGGAAGCGGCTGAAGAAATCGCCCGCCAACTGCGTCTGCGTGACATCGGCGGCCTGATCGTCATCGACTTCATCGACATGACCCCTGCCAAGAACCAGCGCGCCGTGGAAGAAAAAGTCCGCGAATGCCTGGAAGCTGACCGTGCCCGCGTACAAGTCGGCCGCATCTCGCGCTTCGGCCTGCTGGAAATGTCCCGTCAGCGCCTGCGTCCATCCCTGGGCGAAAGCAGCGGCATCGTCTGCCCGCGCTGCAACGGCACCGGCATCATCCGTGACGTTGAATCACTGTCCCTGGCGATCCTGCGCCTGATCGAAGAAGAAGCCCTGAAAGACCGCACCGCCGAAGTCCGCGCACAAGTGCCGATTCCGGTTGCAGCCTTCCTGCTGAACGAAAAACGCAACTCGATCACCAAGATCGAACTGCGCACCCGTGCCCGTATCGTCATCCTGCCGAACGATCACCTCGAAACGCCGCACTTCGAAGTGCAGCGCCTGCGTGATGACAGCCCGGAAGCCCACAGCGGCCAGTCCAGCTACGAAATCGCCGCTGCCGCTGCCGAAGTGGAAGAAGTCCAGCCAGCCGCTGCGACCCGCACCCTGGTTCGCCAGGAAGCGGCCGTGAAGACCGCGCCAGCCCGTGCCAATGCACCGGTGCCGACCGAAGTCGCCGCCCCTGTTGCCGCACCGGCCGCCCTGCCTGAGCCAAGCCTGTTCAAGGGCCTGGTGAAGTCGCTGGTCAGCCTGTTCGCCACCAAGGAAGAGCCCGCGGCGCCGGTTGTGGTTGAGAAACCAGCCACCGAGCGTCCAGCGCGCAACGAAGAACGTCGCAACGGCCGCCAGCAGAGCCGCAACCGCAACGGTCGCCGTGACGAAGAACGCAAGCCGCGCGAAGAACGTGCACCACGTGAAGAGCGCGCACCGCGTGAAGAACGTGCGCCTCGCGAAGCCCGTGAAGAAACCCCGACCGTAGCCCGCGAAGAACGTGCACCGCGTGAAGAACGCGCACCACGTACTCCACGTGCACCGCGTGAAGATCGCAAGCCACGTGGCGAGCGTGAAGAACGTGTACGCGAACTGCGCGAACCACTGGACGCCGCACCTGCCGTTGCCGTTGCCGGTGCTGCTGTTGTTGCCGAAGAACGCCCGGCTCGCCAGCCGCGTGAAGAACGTGCTCCGCGTGAAGAGCGTCAACCACGTGCTCCGCGTGAAGAACGCCAGCCACGTACCGAGCAAGCCGCTGCCGCCAGCGAAGAAGAAGTGCTGACCGGCGAAGAGCAACTGCAGGAAGACGGTCAGGAAGGCGCCGAAGGCGATCGTCCACGCCGCCGCTCCCGTGGCCAGCGTCGTCGCAGCAACCGTCGCGAGCGTCAACGTGATGCCAACGGCAACGTGATCGAAGGCTCGGAAGAGGCCGGCGAGAACGCAGAAGCAGTAGCCAACGAACCGACCAGCACCGAATTGGCTGCTGGCCTGGCCGTTACTGCTGCTGTAGCCAGCTCGGTTATCAGCGCACCTGCCGAGGCCCAGGCTCACGAGCAAGCTGAACGCGCTACTGCTGCGGTCGAAGAAACCGTCGCGGTTGAAACACCTGTCGTTGAAACCCCAGTGGTTGAAGCGCCAGCTGTAGAAACACCGGCTGTTGAAGCTCCAGCTGTAGAAGCTGCGATGGTTGAAGCCCCTGTTGTAGAAGCCACCACCCCAATCGAAGCGCCGGTTGTTCCGGAAGTGGAAGTTGCCGCGGTTCAAGAAGCCCTGCCAGCAGTTGAAGTGGCAGCGGTTGAGCCAGCAGCGGTGGTTGAACCTCAGCCAGTGGTTGAAGCGGTAGTTGAAGCACCGGTTATCGAAGCAGCTCCAGAAGTGCGTGAAGTTCGTGAAGAACAGACCGCCTTCCAATGGACTGCCGAGCCAGCCGCTCCGGTTGAAGCGCCAACCCCTGCCCCCGTGGTAGAAGAAGCGCCGGCACCGGTTGCCGAAGTGGTTGTTGCCGAGCCAGCCCCCGTGGTTGAGCCAGCACCGGTTGCTGAGCCAGAGCCAGTGGTTGAAACCCCAGTCGTTGCCGAAGTGGCAACCCCTGTGGTTGAAGCCGCCCCGGCCAGCGCCCTGACCGAGAACGGCCGTGCGCCGAACGACCCACGTGAAGTGCGTCGTCGTCGCAAGGAAGCCGAAGCTGCCGCAGCCGCCGCTGCACAGGAAGCAGAAGCACGAGACTAAACCCCTCGCGCAGCAACTAAAAAGCCCCGCCTGAGTGATCAGGCGGGGCTTTTTTATGCAGTCAGAACATGTCGTAACTCTAATGTGGGAGCGGTTTGAAATTCAATGAATGTGGCAGGTCCACATCCCATAGCACGCCTGGGTCATCAACCTGCACTGCGTTCACAGGTGCCCCGACAAACAACGACCTGGCCCCACGATCACCGCTCAGCGCCATCAGCCCAGGCCCGAATGCCCGGCCAAAGCCCACGGGATGCCCGTATTGACCGCCATGCACCGGCACGCTAACCCCCTCCTCCTGCAACCCAACAATCACGCGCTCAATACTGGCTGCCTGAATAAACGGCATATCCCCCAACACCACCAGCCAGCCATCCGCAGGCCCACTGGCCGCAACCGCCGCCGCAAGACTGTCGCCCATACCGGCCGAGTGCAGCAGCAGCACTTCACACCCATATTCCCGGGCCAGGCGAATGACTGCCGTACGCTCCGGCGAAGTCACCAGCCAGCGCCTTGTAATGCCCGCAGGTAAACTCCTCAGCACCTGCTCGATCACGGGCCGCATCACACCGTCCAGCCCTACGCACTGGGCCAGCAGCTTATCTTGGTCAGTCCCCGCCTCGGCGCGAAAACGACTGCCCTGCCCCGCCGCTAGCACAATCGCCGTGACATTCACCGCACCACACCATTCTTGATCGCGACGATTTGCGCCATCAACGACAACGCAATCTCCGCCGGGGTATGACTGCCTATATGCAGACCAATCGGCCCATGCAGGCGCGCAATCGCCTCATCCGAGAGCCCCAGCGCCGCCAAGGTTTCCCGGCGCTTCTGAGTGTTCACACGCGAACCCAGAGCGCCAATGTAGAACGCCGCCGAATTCAATGCCGTCAGCAGCGCCATATCGTCCAGCCGTGGGTCGTGGGTCAGGCATACGATGGCCGTGCGTTCATCGGTCTGGATATTCAGCACTGCTTCGTCCGGCATGCCGGGCACGAAGCGGCCGTGCTGGTCTTCCCAGCCGTAGACGAACTCTTCGCGGGGGTCGCAGATCAACACTTCGAAATCCAACAAGCGCGCCATTTCTGCAACATAGCGCGACAACTGCCCAGCACCGATCAACAGCAGGCGCCAGCGCGGCCCGTAGATCGTCCGCAGGCGCTCGCCATCAAAGGTCACTGCATCGGTCTTGCTCGCACTGCTCAAGGTGACTTTGCCGCTGGCCAGGTCCAGCTCCCGAGCGACGATCTGATGATCCTCACAACGCGCCAGCAGCTGCGATACCCATTCCCACTCGACTACCCGCTCTTCGGTCAGTTGCAGAGTGCCGCCGCACGGCAGGCCAAACCGCGCCGCCTCGTCGCGGGTAACGCCGTAGGTCACCAACTGCACCGGTGGCCCGTCGTCAGGCAGCCGGCCGTCCTGCAGGCGGGCAATCAGATCATCCTCGATGCAACCACCAGACACCGAGCCGATCACCACCCCATCGCCGCGCAGGGCCAGCATGGCTCCCGGCGGGCGGGGTGCGCTGCCCCAGGTCTGCACCACGCTGTACAACACCACTCGCTGCCCGGCGCGGCGCCATTCGAGCACGCTGCGCAGGACATTCAGATCCACACTATCCACACAGCCTCCTGCAAGCGTTACAACCCATAAACGATTCACCCACTGTAAAACAAAAAAACTACCAGAAACGCAAACGCCCCGAACAAGTCGGGGCGTTTGTGGAGTCGCTTGGGCGTCAATTCACGCCCTCAGCACATTACTTGACGGTAGGTGCAGGGCCTTCGGCCACGCCCAGGTCATCTTCCTGACGAGTGTCGGAGATGCCAGTACCGCCAGACGCCAGCTCGCTTTGCAGCTTGTCGGTGTCCAGTTCCTTGACCCACTTGGCCACAACGATGGTGGCAACGGCGTTACCCACCAGGTTGGTCAGTGCGCGGGCTTCGGACATGAAGCGGTCGATACCCAGGATCAGCGCCAGGCCGGCAACCGGCAGGTGGCCAACAGCCGACAGGGTGGCGGCCAGTACGATAAAGCCCGAACCCGTCACACCTGCAGCGCCTTTGGAGGACAGCAGCAGCACCAGCAGCAGCGTGATCTGGTGGGTAATGTCCATGTGGGTGTCAGTCGCCTGGGCGATGAACACGGCAGCCATGGTCAGGTAGATCGAAGTACCGTCGAGGTTGAAGGAGTAGCCGGTTGGAATCACCAGGCCTACTACGGATTTCTTCGCGCCCAGACGCTCCATCTTGATCAGCATGCGTGGCAGTGCGGATTCGGAGGAGGACGTACCCAGAACGATCAACAGCTCTTCACGGATGTAGCGGATCAGCTTGATCACACTGAAGCCGTGAGCGCGGCAGATACCGCCCAGCACCACCAACACGAACAGCAGGCAGGTGATGTAGAAGCAGATCATCAACTGACCCAGTTGCACCAGGGAACCCACACCGTAGGCACCGATGGTGAACGCCATGGCGCCCAGGGCACCGAGTGGCGCAAGCTTCATGATCATGTTGATGATGTTGAACATCACGTGGGCGAAGCGATCGATGAAGTCCAGCACCGGCTTGCCGTAAGCACCCAGGCGGTGCAGGGCGAAACCGAAGATCACCGAGAACATCAGCACTTGCAGGATGTCGCCGTTGGCGAAAGCGCCGACGATGGTGTTAGGGATCACATTGAGCAGGAAGCCAACGATGCTCTGGTCTGCACCGGCCGTCACGTAGGCCGCGACTTTCGAAGCATCCAAGGTGGCGACGTCGATGTGCATGCCAGCGCCAGGCTGTACCACGTTGACGACGATCAGGCCGATCAGCAGGGCGATGGTGGAAACGATTTCGAAGTACAGCAGCGCGTAGCCGCCAGTCTTACCGACCGATTTCATGCTTTGCATGCCAGCGATACCGCTGACAACGGTGCAGAAGATGATCGGGGCAATGACCATTTTGATCAGCTTGATAAAGCCGTCACCCAGTGGCTTGAGGGCCACGCCGGTCTGCGGGTAGAAGTGACCGAGCAAAATACCGATAACGATTGCAACGATCACCTGGAAATACAGGGATTTGTAGATTGGCTGACGAGTCGTCATTGCAAAATTCCTCAATCGTCCCGTGTGGCAAAGATCCGCCATTGCCCACGACACTTGAATTGCGAACCCTCCTGCACTGGAGGGATTTGTTGTTTGCGAAACCTGTAGGAGCAGGCCTGCGCTGTAATCCTTATCGCAAAGGCCGTGCCACTTTGCTTAAAAACCCTGAAGGCCTTTAGACATCAGGCCTGGGGCTTTTTGGCCGTCCGGCGAAGCGTCATATCAAGTGGCGGATTTCCGCCCACTCACCCAATCCCGTCCTACAATTTGGCGGATATCCGCCTTGTTGCCCTGCCCAATGATGACTACCATCCGCCCTTCCATGGACGAGGGCCCCGCATGCGTGAACGTACCATCGCCAGTCACTACGCCCGGGCAGCCCTCGGCGGTGCGCGCCGGGCGGGTTACGACTACTCGGGCCTGCTGCAACAGTTGGGGATCACCCCGGAACTGCTGACCGAACCCCGCGCCCGCATCGCACCGGAGCAATTTACCCGGCTGTTGCAGATGCTCTGGCTGGCGCTGGACGATGAATACCTGGGTTTTGCCGACGGCCCGAGCAAACGCGGCACCTTCGCCATGATGTGCCATGCGCTGATTCACTGCCGCACCCTGGAGAAGGCTCTGGAACGCGGCTTATTGTTTTATAGCTTATTCCCGCAGGGTCCGCGCTGGCAGCTGACGAGAGAAGGCGAAATGGCTCGCTTGAGCCTGGACGACTCCCAACTCTGGGACCCGGATCACTTTCTCAGCGAGTGCCTACTGGTGATCTGGCACCGCCTTGGCAGTTGGCTGATCGGCCAACGTATCCGTCTGCACCAAGCCACGTTCAGTTACGTTATGCCGGCCCACGCCGGTGAATATGACCTGTTGTTTCCGTGCACCCAGGTGTTCGGTGCACCGAACAGCAGCCTGGTGTTTCCCGCCCGCTACCTGAGCCTGCCGCTGTTGCAGGACGAGCGCACCCTCAAGCATTTCCTGGAACGCTCGCCCGCCGACCTGCTATCGCGGCCTGATGAAGGTGACAGCCTGAGCAGCCAACTGCGCCGCCTGTTGAGCCGCCTGTTGAGCCGCGATCGCTCGCCCTGGCCAGATCTGGAAGCCGTCGCCCAGCACCTGCACATCAGCCCGCAAACCCTGCGTCGGCATCTGCGTGAAGAAGGCACCAGTTTCCAGGCGCTCAAGGACGAGCTGCGGCGGGACATCGCCATCTACCATTTGGGCCGGGCGGATTTGTCGTTGCAGGCGATTGCCGAACAGCTGGGGTTTTCTGAACCGTCGGCGTTTCATCGGGCGTTCAAGAAGTGGACGGGGGTGACGCCGGGGGCGTATCGGGCGCAGGAGAGCTAGGGATGTGTTGCCTGGACTGGCGCTTTCGCGAGCAAGCCCCACATTTGACTGCATTCCCAAGTTGGAACTCGGTCGAATGTGGGAGCGGGCTTGCTCGCGAAGAGGCCAGTACAGCCAATAGAGATCACACAGCCGGAAAGTGAATCTTGAACGCCGCCCCACCCAACGGGGAATCCCCCAAGGTCAACCTTGCGCCATAGCTTTCAATAATGTCCTTGACCACCGCCAGCCCAATCCCCTGCCCCGGATGCTGGCGGTCCAACCGCTCGCCCCGTTGCAGAATCCGCGCACGCTGATCCGGCGGTACACCCGGGCCGTCATCTTCGATACACAACTCAGTACCTTCCAGGCTCTCAACCAGGCTGATGCGTACCTCGCTCAGGCATAGGCGGTAGGCGTTTTCCAGCAGGTTGCCGAGCAATTCCAGCAAAGCCCCCTTCTCGATCGGCACGTCGCACTCGTCCGGCAAATCAAAGGAAACGCTCACGCGCTTGTCGCGGTAAACCTTGTCCAGCGTATCGCACAGACTTTGCAGCACCGGCTCCAGGCGCACCTGGTGGCGTACCAGGCCGCTTTTGCGCAGGCTGGCGCGCTGCAACTGGTAGCTGATCTGCTGGCTCATGCGCTCGATCTGCGATTGCAGCACCCAGGCCTGGTCGCGGTCTTCAGGGCGCTGGGCCATCTCTTCGCTCACGCCCTGCAACACCGCAAGCGGGGTTTTCAGGCTGTGGGCCAGGTCGTCGAGGGAGTCGCGGTAGCGCGCCCGTTGCTCGCGCTCACTGGCCAGCAAACGGTTTAGGGAGCCGGTGAGGCGCAGCAGTTCGCGGGGGTGTTCTTCGGAAAGGCTTTCACGGGTGCCGCCTTCGATCTGGTCCAGCTCCTGGCTCAGGCGTCGCAACGCTTGCAAGCCCCAGGTCAACCCCAGCCACAGCAAGGTCAACAGCACCAGCAACGCGGCGCCAAAACCCAGGTAGAGGTTCTCGCGCAGGCCTTCGAGGGTCAGTTGGTATTCGCGTACCGGTTGCAAGGCCACGATACTGAACGCCGCGCTCTTGCCCCCCAGGAGTTTGACCTCCACGTCATAGACGAAGAATTCCTGGCCACTAGCCTCGCGAATCCGCGCGAACTCATTGCCGCGTCCGTCATAACGCGGCTTGTAGTTGATGTTTTCTTCTTTGGTCGCCCGCGAGCGCCACACCAGGTGGCCTTCACGGTCGTAGATATAGCCGAGCAAGCGGCTATCGGTGAGGTTGAAACGCTCGTCCGGCAACTGCGCCGGCATCAGCAGGCGGTTGTTCTCCACGCGTGCGGCGGAGATCAGGGTGGTGACGTCCGATGCCAGACGCTGCTCGATGGAGTCCTGCAGCGCCAGGCTGAACGCGCCCTGCATGGCCGGCAACAAACCCAGCATAAACAGCACGGCCAGGGTGGCGGCCGCCAGCATCAGGCGTACGCGTAGCGAGCGAATCAACGGCAGCGCTCATTGAACAGGTAGCCCAGGCCACGCACGGTGTCGATTGGCTTGAACCCGGCCGGGCCTTCCAGCTTGCGGCGCAGGCGACCGACCAGCACTTCAATGACATTCGGATCGCGCTCGTCGTCATCGGGGTAGAGCTGTTCCATCAAGCGGTCCTTGGCGACCACTTGCTGGTGATGGCGCATCAGGTATTCGAGGATTCGGTATTCGTAGGCGGTCAGCGCCAGGGGCTGTTCGTCGAGGGACGCCTGCTTGCGATTGAGGTCCAGCAGCAACGGCCCAGCCACGATGGTCGACTGGGTAAACCCGCTGGAGCGGCGCAGCAAGGCGTTCATCCGCGCCTCCAGCTCTTCGAACTGGAACGGCTTGACCACATAGTCGTCGGCACCGGCGGCCAGGCCTTCGACCTTGTCCTGCCAGTTGCCGCGTGCGGTGAGGATCAGGATCGGGAACGTCTTGGCCTGGGCGCGAAGCTGGCGGATCAAGTCCAGGCCGCCCATGCCAGGCAGGCCCAGATCGATGATCGCCAGGTCATGGTTGAATTGGCCGGTCTGGTACAGGGCTTCCTCGGCGTTGGCCACGGCCTCTACCACGTGCCCACTGTCGGTGAGGCGGGTCAACAGGTGATGACGCAGCAGCGCCTCATCTTCCACCACCAGCAATTTCATAAGGCTCTCCAAAGCAAATCAACTGTCCGACAGAGGAATATCATAGCGGCCCTGCAGGTCTTGCGGGCGCAGTTTAATGCCATTGTACTGGCCAGTCAGGTGTTCATAGCCGGTGCGATAGGCCGGCTGCGGGGCGGCAAGGCCCAGGGACTGCCCCCAAGGCGTGGGCTGGCTGCCTGCATCTTCAAAGCTGACACGCTGGATCAGCGTGCTGGACTTCTTGGTCTTCTGGCTACCGAATGCGGCGAAGTCGCTGTCGGACGCCTGGACCCCAGCGGTGGCACTGAGCATGGTTAACGCCAACATCAGCTTTTTGATCGCAGTCATGGTGCTTACCTCTACGCGTTTGGCTGTTGACGCCAGACTACGCAGGCGCCCCTGAACTCCCCCTGAACAGGCTCTGAACCTGGGCTGAACCGCTACGGGCTTTCCTGGGGCGCCGCAACTGGGCAAAATACCGCCCATGAATGCCCTACCCGCTTGCTGCACCCCACTCGACGCCCATTGGCCGCTGCCCGAACCCTTGCCGGGCACGGTGTTTCTCAGCACCCGCTTCGATCCTGCCTTATTAGAAGCCCAAGATTTTCAGCGTTGCGCGGTACCGCCACCGGCGAGCATCCAACGCTCGGTAGCCAAGCGCCAGGCGGAGTTCCTCGCCGGTCGACTGTGTGCACGGGCTGCGCTGCAACAACTCGATCATCTGGACTTCATCCCCGCCATCGGCGAAGACCGTGCGCCGGTATGGCCGGGGCCTATCAGCGGCTCCATCACCCACAGCACCGGGCATGCAGCGGCGATTGTCGGGCACAAGGCGCAGTGGCGCGGGCTGGGGATGGACCTGGAGAATGTGTTGAGCCTGGAGCGGGCGGAACGGTTGGCGGGGGAAATTCTGACGGCCAATGAAATGCAGCGCATGGCCTTGATACGGCGTGAGCAGATTGCGCTGTTGGTGACGTTGACGTTTTCGGTCAAGGAAAGCCTGTTCAAGGCGCTCTACCCGATCGTGCACAAGCGCTTTTACTTTGAGCATGCCGAGGTGGTGGAGTGGTCTGAGTCAGGGGCTGTGCGGCTGCGGTTGCTGACGGACTTGTCCAGTGAGTGGTGCCACGGCACTGAGTTGACGGGGCAGTTTTCGGTGGCGGATGGGCAGTTGTTGAGCCTGGTGGCTATCGGCGCCTGACATAACGCTTTCGCGAGCAAGCCCGCTCCCACATTCGACCGAGTTCCAACGCTGGAATGCAGTCAACTGTGGGAGCGGGCTTGCTCGCGAAAGCGGTCTCAGGGTTTCTCCTGATCCCGCGGCCAACTCAGGCTGAAACATGCACCTCCCAGGTTGTTGCTCTTGCCGATCAGCGCCCGCCCGCCATGCCAATGGATAATCCGCCGCACAATCGACAGCCCCAACCCATGCCCGCCCGAAGCCCGGGTGCGGCTGTCGTCCAGCCGCAAGAACGGCGTAAAGATCCGCTCCCAGGCACTCTCCGGCACACCAGGACCGTCATCCTCCACATCAATACGGCAACGCACCTGGCCCACCTGGTAACTGATCAACACCTGCCCCTGGGCGTGGCGCATCGCGTTGCTGACCAGGTTTTGCAACGCTCGATGCAGGTAGCGCGGCTCGGCATCCACCCAAGCATCATCCCAATGCGCTGAAGACAAGCAAATACCTCGGGTTACCGAGACCTGCGGGCGCAGTGGCGATAACTCGTCGATCACCTGGTCGAGCAATGCATCAAGGTCGACCCGCTGGAAATTCAGCTCCGGCGCGCCTTGCTCCAAGCGGGCGTAGGTAAGCATTTCGTCCACCAGGCCATCTAGATCCTGGATATCGTTGTCCATGCCCTCCATATATTTGCGCCGCGCTTCGGGGGTGGCGGCGCTGCCAATCATCTCCAGGCCAAACCGCAGGCGTGCCACCGGGGTGCGCAGCTCGTGGGAGACGGCGCGCACCAGCTCGCGCTGGATCGCCAGCAGTTGTTGCAAGTGCTCGGCCATGCCGTTGAACGCTGCGGCCAGGCGCCCCACCGAGTCGGCGCCACGGGCCGGTACGCGAACTTCCAGGTTGCCCTTGGCGATGCGCGTGGCGGCGGCTTCCAGGCCACGCAGGCGCCGCTCAAGCTGGCGCACCAATAAATACACGATCAGGCCGATCAGGGTCAGGCCGATCAAGGCGATGAGGATCAGCCATTGCGCCGGGTAGGGGTTCATTTGAAACAATGGGCCGATTTCCAGCACCCACGGCGTGCCCACCATGCCGGCGAACACGCGGATCGAATCGCCGCCCTTGCCCAGGGCCATCACCGTATCGCCTTCCGACACACGACGACGTTGGTCTTCATCCATGTCGGCCTGGTCGAGGGTCATCAGGTGCATCTCAAAACCAAAGCCCTTGGCTTCCTTTATGGCCGCCAACCGTTGCGGCTGTTCGGCCACCGGGAAACGCACCAATTCGTCGGCCAGCAGGTAAATCGTCGCACGGGCCAGTTGTTCGCTGATCTGTTGCACCTCCCCCGTGAGCACCAGTTGCTCTTGCTCGCTGACCAGGCGCAGGACCCGCGCAGCATGGGGCCCGGTCTGCTCCACCAGCACCTGGCCGCGTTGCAGACGGCTGCGCTGGCTGAGGTCCAGTTGGGCATCGGCAAGGCTGCGCAACTCCAGCGGAATACCCAACAGACGCTCCCACACCGCCAGGGCACGCTGGCGCTCGATGGGGCTCATGGGCTGCAAGTTGTCGCCCATCAAAGCGAAGGTGCCGTGGGCCAGGCGCTCGCGGTACTGGCCACTGCGCACCTCATTGAGCAAGTGCAAGGCCAGCACACCCAGCAGCGCCACCAGGATCAGTGCCGCGCACATGCCGCCGTAGATGCGCAGGAAGATCGAGTTCACAGCGGCATATCGGCGCAGGCTTGCGGGACGAACAAGTAGCCTTTACTGCGGATGGTCTTGATCAAGCGCGGGTGGATCGGATCGTCGCCTATCTTGGGGCGAATGCGCGAGATACGCACATCAATGGAGCGGTCCTGGCCGTCATAGCCGATACCGCGCAAGGCAATAAAGATTTCTTCGCGGGACAGGATGCGCCCGGCATTGGCCACCAACAGCCACAGTAGGTCGAATTCGGCGCTGGTCAGCTCGATACTGCCCTCATGCAGCCAGGCTTCGCGCAGGGCGTTGTCCACCACCAGGGGGCCGAATTGCAGGCGGCGCTGGCTTTCCACGGCGACCGGTTCAGCAGGTTCGCTGCGCCGCAGCAGGGCCTGGATGCGCGCCAGCAACAAGCGCGGGCGCACGGGTTTGCACACGTAATCGTCGGCGCCCATGTCCAGGCCGAGCACCTGGTCCATGTCGTCGGTGCGTGCGGTGAGCATCAGGATCACGCCGTCATAGTGCTCGCGCACCTTGCGGCAGATGCTCAGGCCATCTTCGCCGGGGAGCATCAGGTCGAGGATCACCAAGTCTGGTTGCTCGGCGATGATGCGTGCCGAAGCCAGTGCGCCGTCGCCTTCGATCGACACCCGCAGGCCGTTGCTCTCCAGATAGTCGCGGGTCAGCTCAGCCAGACGCTGGTCGTCCTCGACAATCAATACCTGCCAGGCTTCGTGCTCCACGGGTGGTCCTCATTGTTATAAGAAGTGCTGCGTTACCGATTTGTAATGTTTTTAAGGCATAACAAAAGCCGATTGTAGCCACGCCCCAACCCTCTAGCACAAGCCTGGAAATCCATTCGGAGATCGGGTTTTTTTGTGATAGGGTTCGCGCCCTTCGAAAATGGGCAGGCTGTTTTCAGGCCGAAACATTTCATGACAAACGGTGCAACGCAGCAGTAATGCGGCCTACACGCATGTTCCACCTTTCATACACATTTTACCCACAGCGTTATCCACAGGTTACTGCGTTGCCAACCCCTACGAAACGCATTATCTTGTACCTCGGCGCCGAAGCAGACCCTATATGTGGGGTTTTCGAACAAATCGCCCAACCACACAAGTGGCTCGAAATTCAAGGGTTTTATTGCTAGCGCAGTAGGGAACCAACCGATTTTCAGTAGACCAAACCGCTCACGCGGATGGCAGCTGTTTCCCATCCCCGATATGGAAAACGGTACGGGTGTTGCAGGAAGAGCCTGGCACTCGCAATCAAATATAGAACGTGGAGACAACCCCCCATGCAAACCGACACAACTCGCGAGAACCCGCAAGGCTCCGTGCCGCAGGCCGCTGATTCGAACCTGGATCTGTCCGCCACCGCACCTGGCCAACTGCGCGTGATCAAGCGTAACGGCACTGTCGTTCCTTACACCGATGACAAAATCACCGTCGCTATCACCAAAGCGTTTCTTGCAGTTGAAGGCGGCACCGCTGCTGCCTCGTCGCGCATCCACGACACCGTTGCCCGCCTGACCGAACAAGTCACCGCCACCTTCAAGCGTCGCATGCCTTCGGGCGGCACCATCCACATCGAAGAAATCCAGGACCAGGTCGAACTGGCCCTGATGCGTGCCGGCGAGCAGAAAGTAGCCCGCGACTACGTGATCTACCGTGACGCCCGTTCCAAGGAACGCGCGGTACGCACCCCGGCCGAAGAAGCCGCGGTACAAGCTCACCCATCGATCCGCATCACCCTGGCCGACGGTACCTTTGCACCGCTGGACCTGGGCCGCCTGAACACCATCGTGACCGAAGCCTGCGAAGGCCTGGCAGAAGTCGACGGTGACCTGATCCAACGCGAAACCCTGAAAAACCTGTACGACGGCGTGGCCCTGACCGACGTCAACACCGCTCTGGTGATGACCGCCCGTACCCTGGTTGAACGTGAGCCGAACTACTCGTTCGTGACCGCGCGCCTGCTGATGGACACCCTGCGTGCCGAAGGCCTGGGCTTCCTCGGCGTCGCCGAAAGCGCCACCCACCACGAAATGGCCGACCTGTACGCCAAGGCCCTGCCTGCCTACATCGCCAAGGGTATCGAATTCGAATTGCTGAACCCGGTCCTGGCCACCTTCGACCTGGAAAAACTCGGCAAGGCGATCAACCACGAGCGCGACCAGCAGTTCACCTACCTGGGCCTGCAAACCCTGTACGACCGTTACTTCATCCACAAGGACGGTATCCGCTTCGAACTGCCGCAAGTGTTCTTCATGCGCGTGGCCATGGGCCTGGCGATTGAAGAGAAGCACAAAGAAGACCGCGCCATCGAGTTCTACAACCTGTTGTCGTCCTTCGACTACATGTCGTCGACCCCGACCCTGTTCAACGCCGGCACCCTGCGTCCACAGCTGTCCAGCTGCTACCTGACCACCGTGCCGGATGACCTGTCGGGCATCTACCACGCGATCCACGACAACGCCATGTTGTCCAAATTCGCCGGTGGCCTGGGCAACGACTGGACCCCGGTGCGTGCACTGGGTTCGTACATCAAGGGCACCAACGGCAAGTCCCAGGGCGTTGTACCGTTCCTGAAAGTGGTGAACGACACCGCCGTAGCCGTGAACCAGGGTGGCAAGCGCAAAGGCGCCGTGTGTGCCTACCTGGAAACCTGGCACATGGACATCGAAGAGTTCATCGAGCTGCGTAAGAACACCGGTGATGATCGTCGTCGTACCCACGACATGAACACCGCCAACTGGATCCCTGACCTGTTCATGAAGCGCGTCTTCGATGACGGCCAGTGGACCCTGTTCTCGCCTTCCGAAGTACCGGATCTGCACGACCTGACCGGCAAGGCCTTCGAAGAGCGCTACGAGTACTACGAAGCCCTGTCCCAGTACCCTGGCAAGATCAAGCTGTTCAAGACCATCCAGGCCAAAGACCTGTGGCGCAAAATGCTGTCCATGCTGTTTGAAACCGGCCACCCATGGCTGACCTTCAAAGACCCGTGCAACCTGCGCAGCCCGCAGCAGCACGTGGGCGTGGTCCACAGCTCGAACCTGTGCACCGAGATCACCTTGAACACCAACAAGGACGAGATCGCCGTTTGCAACCTGGGCTCGATCAACCTGCCGAACCACATCGTCAACGGCAAGCTGGACACCGCCAAGCTGGAACGCACCGTCAACACCGCCGTACGCATGCTCGATAACGTTATCGACATCAACTACTACTCGGTACCACAGGCGCAGAACTCCAACTTCAAGCACCGTCCGGTTGGCCTGGGCATCATGGGCTTCCAGGATGCGCTGTACCTGCAGCACATTCCTTACGGCTCGGATGCTGCGGTCGAGTTCGCCGACAAGTCCATGGAAGCGGTCAGCTACTACGCGATCCAGGCTTCCTGCGACCTGGCCGACGAGCGCGGCGCCTACGAGACGTTCCAGGGTTCGCTGTGGTCCAAAGGCATCCTGCCGCTGGACTCGCAACAGATCCTGATCGAAGCCCGTGGCCAGAAGTACATCGACGTTGACCTGAACGAAACCCTGGACTGGGCGCCGGTACGTGCCCGTGTGCAGAAAGGTATTCGTAACTCCAACATCATGGCCATCGCACCGACTGCCACCATCGCCAACATCACTGGCGTATCGCAGTCGATCGAACCGACCTACCAGAACCTGTATGTGAAATCGAACCTGTCGGGCGAATTCACCGTGATCAACCCGTACCTGGTTCGCGACCTCAAGGCTCGCGGCCTGTGGGACTCGGTGATGATCAACGACCTCAAGTACTACGACGGTTCCGTGCAGCAGATCGAACGCATCCCGCAAGAACTCAAAGAGCTCTACGCGACTGCATTCGAAGTGGATACCAAGTGGATTGTTGACGCCGCCAGCCGTCGCCAGAAGTGGATCGACCAGGCACAGTCCCTGAACCTGTACATCGCCGGCGCTTCGGGCAAGAAGCTGGACGTGACCTACCGCATGGCGTGGTACCGTGGCCTGAAAACCACTTACTACCTCCGTGCCCTGGCTGCGACCAGCACCGAGAAGTCGACCATCAACACCGGTAAGCTGAACGCTGTTTCCAGCGGCGGCAACCACGGTGATGACTCGGTACTCGCCGCTCCAGCCGGCCCGGCACCCGTGCCAAAGGCTTGCGCGATTGACGAGCCGGATTGCGAAGCTTGCCAATAAGCTGAGCGCAATATTGAAAAGCCCGTCAACCTTTGGGTTGATGGGCTTTTTTTATTTCACCGTGATAAAAATCCTCAATTCCGGTTACCTTTCGTAAACGCATACGCCTCCCCCCACGAAGGCCGACCACCTCGCCCGCCCCAAAGCTCTACGTGCCCACCGATGACTGCCATTGCATGACCACCATAGGCCACGACGCCCAACTCGCCATTGGCGAGTTCATTGCTTGAAGAGTCCTTATACAGTCCTTTCAACCCAAGGCGATCCAGGCCCTCACGTAGCATCTCACCGTCATTCAAACTCACCAACGCATCCAGATAACTTCTCTGCGCATTGTGGTCATTGCCGTGCCCCCAACCCTGGTTGCCCTCAATCTGAGCCCGCTTGGCACTGGCGGCGTACAAGAAATTGGCATCAGTCATCATCTCTGGGTCATCCCCCAGGAACCGAGCCTGCTGTGCCGCCTGCTGCAATTCAGACTTGCTCAAGTGGAATGGCGGAAACTCATCCCTCATCTTTATTGCATAGCCATCGCCCGATCGTCTGACACTTTCGAAGATATCGGTGGGCTTCTGGCCAAACTTCATCATTGCAGCCTTTATTGCTGCAACCGTGGTGCAGTTCCCGTCCGGCCCCTGCTTGAAACCACTCCAGATATTGCCGGGCGTTTTATCAGTAGCCGGGGCTTTCCCGGGTTCGGTTTTTTTATCTGGATCGTAATTTGTGTATCGAGCCCCATTGGTAAATGGCTTGGTACTCATATCCTCGACAGTGCCAAAATCAGCCGGATTAACCCTGCCCGACCCACCTCCGCCTCCCCGCCTCCCTCCACCTCCGCCTCCACCGCCCCCATCTATCGACGGACGCGGAGAAGGGGGGGCTGGTGTATCCGCAAACAAATCCGGAAACAGTTGCTTCAAAAGCTCCAGCCATCGCGTGGCCAACTCGCGCTTGAGTTGTTCAAGCATCGCCTTGAACGTCTCATCTCCTAACTCCTTGCGCATCTCGATGAGCTTGTCACGCAGGTCCAAAACCGTCTGACTTTTGCCAGTCGCCTGGGCGTCGTCAAGTTCCCTCAGCAGTTTTACAACCTCATCCTTCTTATCCGTCGCGCCATCCTTGATATCTTCGGCAGTACCTGCCCCCCGAGAATGAAAACCTACTCTGGCAGTATCAAAGCGCAAGCCGCCGATATCTGCCCGCCCTCCCGTTACAGGCCCCATAGCCACCCCACACCCAATGATGAAAAATCGAAGGTTTACGGATTTTGAGTGGAGGTATAAATGTGGGGGTTCCACACCTATTTGTAAGGCAAAAAAAAACCCCTCAGTCGAGGGGTTTTCAGTCAAGCGTGCGGCGCCATGGCATCAGGTCATCTGAATGATGGTCTGCATAATGGTGCTCTGGGTGGAGATGGTCTTGGCGTTCGCCTGATAGTTGCTCTGGGCCTTGATCAGGTCCACCAGCTCGTTGGTCAGGTTGACGTTGGAGTTCTCCAGGGAGTTGGCCACGATCGAACCCAGGGTACCGGCTTGCGGAGTGTCGAAGCCTGGCTGGCCCGAGGCGAAGGTCTCTCTCCAAGTGGTGCCGCCGGATGGCTGCAGGCCCTGTTCGTTGTTGAAGCTGGCCAAGGAGATCTGGCCGATGGCCTTGCTCTGCTGGTTGCTGAACGTGGCGAACAGTACGCCGCTGCCGTCGATTTTCAGACCGGTGATCTGGCCGGTGGCGTAGCCGTCGGTGACTGGCGGGTTACGGTAGCTGGCGGAGTTGTACTGGGTGATGTTGGACATGTTCACGGCGATGTCTTTGCCGGCGGCGCCATTGGCCTCCCACACGCCATCGACCACAACACCTGGGGTCCACTCTACCGTCAAAGTGGTGTTGGGGTTGGAGCCATCCATGTCGGTAATGGAGGAAAGCTTGCCCGTATCATCAAAGGTCAACAGCTTGCCGACCGGCGCAGTGGTTGTGCCATCGGGGTTGCGACCATCAATCTGGGTGTAGGACGTCCATTGGTTCTGGTCCGACTTCACCATGTATTGCACCATCGAGTGCGAGTTGCCCTGGGCATCGTAGATGGTGGTGGAATACTGAGTGGTGAAGCTGTCGGTCTTGGTCGGATCGAACGGGTGGGTCGTCGTATCGATCACCGGCTCCGAGGAGTTCAGGTTGCTGGTGGAGTCGACTTTGCTGGAAGCCTGGGGTGGCAGGTACGACAGGTTCAGTTGCAGGTCGGTCAGGGCGCCTTTGACGATCTTGCCGTCGGCATCCGCTGCGTAGCCTTGCAGGCGCGAGGTGCCGGTGTTGTTGGTGATATAGCCGTCTTTGTCGGCACGGAACGCGCCGCTACGGGTGTATTCCAACGAGCCGTCGCTGCCCTTCTGCACGAAGAAGCCGCCACCCTGGATCGCCATGTCCAGTACGCCGCCGCTGTTGTTGACATCGCCCTGGGTGAATTGCTGGGACACCGCCGCCAGGTTCACACCGTTGCCGATGCTGTTCTGGCCAGTGCCCAACTTGGACGCGGCGTAGATGTCGGCGAATTCTGCACGGGACGACTTGAAGCCTGTGGTCGCAACGTTGGCGATGTTGTTGCCAGTCACGTCCAGCTGTTTGTTGGCCGCATAGAGGCCGCTAAGGCCGATGTTAAAAGACATGTTTCTCTCCCTCTGCCGTATTTAGCCGGCTCTATGTACCGATAGTCTGAATTTGCGACAGCTTGACGCTGCCCATGCCGCCCGCGAGGTTCAACACCATTTCGCCGCCGGTCTTGCTCAGGGTCACACTGGTTACCGTGGCTGGCAGCGAAGTCACCAAGGCAACCGAGTCGCCCGCGTCATTCTTGGTGGTGGCCGTGAAGGTGTAAGTGCCGGCAGAAGCCACTTCACCCGCATCGTTCTTGCCATCCCAGATAAAGTCCGAAGAGCCGGCGCTCTGGGCACCCATGTCGATGGTGCGCACCACGTTGCCGTTGGCGTCGGTGATCTTCACCGATACGTTGCCGGTTGCGGCGGTTACAGCCACCGAACCGGTCATGCTCTTGCTGGTATCCACCAGCGCCTTGTCGGTCTGGGTAATGATGGAACGGCCCACCAACGACGACGCCTGCAACGCTTGCGAGGAGCTGAAGTTGCTGGAGATCGCATTCACCGAGTCATTCAGGGTGTTGATGCCTTCCAGGCTGCTGAACTGTGCCAACTGGGCCACAAACGCGCCGTTGTCTTGTGGCGACAGCGGGTTCTGGTTTTTCAGCTGGGTGACCAGCAGTTGCAGGAACGCATCCTTGCCCAGGGACTGATTGCCTGTGGCAGCGGTGGCAGTGCTTGCAACGTTGTTCGTCGCCGTGGAGACCTTGGTGTTGAAAAGGTCCTGCACCGCAGTGTTGGTTGATGTGGTATCAACGATGGCCATTATTCGGTGCCCCTTATCACTGACCCAGGGTCAGGACCTTCTGCATCATGGTTTTGGCGGTGTTCATCATTTCCGCATTGGTCTGGAACGAGCGGCTGGCGGAAATCATGTCGGCCATTTCCTCGACCACGTTGACGTTGGGGTAGTAGACGTAACCCTTTTCGTTCGCGGCGGGATGGTTGGGCTCGTAACGGGCTTCGAGGTTGCTTTGGTCTTCAACCACACCCAGCACCTGCACGCCTGAACCAGCGGCACCTTGTTCCTGGAACAACGAATCGCTGCCGCCGTTCTGGCCGGCCTGGAACATGGTGGCGAACACCGGGTGGCGGGCACGGTAGGTCTGGTCAATGCTCGACGACACGGTCTCGGCGTTGGCGATGTTACTGGCGACGGTGTTCAAACGCGTGGTCTGAGCGCTCATGCCACTACCGGCAATATTGAAAACACTGGACAGGGACATGGCTTACTCTCCGCGCAGGGCTGACATCAACCCTTTGAATTTGCTGTTGAGCAGGGTGAAGCTGGCCTGAAAGTTCACCGAGTTCTCAGCGTACGCCGATTGCTCCAGCTGGGCGTCGACGGTGTTTTGGTCGATGGACGGCTGCATCGGCGTGCGATACAGCAACGACTCGTCACCATTGCTCAAACCCTGGGCTTCGATATGACGGCTGTTGGTCATGTTCAAGGCGAAGGTGCCGTTCTTGGTCTTGTCCTGCTGTGCAGCGAGCACGGCGGAGAAGTCCAGGTCCCGAGCCTTGTAGTTCGGGGTATCGGCGTTGGCAATGTTGTTGGCCAGGACTTCGGCACGCTGGGCGCGGAAGCCCAGGGCTTGTTCGTGGATACCGAGCGCTTTATCGAAGCTGATGCTCATGGCGGAAACCTTTAGGCTGACCTGCTTTTCGTAACAGGGTTATAGCAAGGTGTGTGCCAGTTTACGCAGAGCCCGTATTTAAAGGGTTTGGCGGCGGATTGCCGGGCGGCAATGCCAGAAAAGCGGCAACGGGTTTCCGCGTGGTGCCAGGAAAGCGGCAATGCCAGTTGCCGCTTTCTTCAAATTTGCCGCATAACAAATGTGGGAGCGGGCTTGCTCGCGAATGCAGTCTGTCAGTTGATATATGCATCGACTGACACTGCGCATTCGCGAGCAAGCCCGCTCCCACATTTTTGACCGAGTGAACTCGACTTACTTGGCCTGGTAGATGATGCCAGGGCTGCACTGCACCATCTGGTAATGATCCGGCAAACCATTCAGCGCTTCGGAAGCACCGAGGAACAGGTAGCCACCACGCTTGAGGGTGCCGTGGATGCGCAACAGGATGTCTTTCTTCACTTCGGCCGAGAAGTAGATCAGCACGTTGCGGCAGAACACCATGTCGAACTTGCCCAGGCTGGCGTAGCTGTCGAGCAGGTTGAACGAACGAAACTCCACCCGGCTCTTGATCGGCGCCTTGACCGCCCAACGCCCTGCCCCTTTCGGGTCGAAATAACGTTGCAGGCGCTCTTGGGACAAACCACGACCCAGCGCCAGGCTGTCGTACTCGCCGGTCTTGCAGTTGGTGAGCATGGTGCCGGACAAGTCGGTGGCCACAATTTGCGCACCCGCCTTCAACTGGCCCATGTTGGTCCGTTCGAACTCATCGATGGACATCGAGATCGAATACGGTTCCTGCCCCGAAGAGCACGCCGCCGACCAGATGCGCAAGCGCTGGCCCGGACTGGCCTTGATGGCCTCCGGCAGCACTTTGCTCTTGAGCACTTCAAAGGGGTAGGTGTCGCGAAACCACAAGGTTTCGTTGGTGGTCATGGCATCGACCACCATTTCCTTGAGGCCGCTGCGTGGTTGGCCCTGGATACGCTGGACCAACTCGCCCAACGACTTGATGCCCTGCTGTTCCATCAGTTTGTTGAGACGGCTGGATACCAGGTACTGCTTGTTTTCACCGAGCAATATGCCACAGGCTTTTTCCAGGAAGACCCGGAACTGTTCGAAATCCAAATTACCCGTAGACAATGATACCGCCTCTTAAATCGTGTGACCGCCAGGGGAAATCCCCTAGCCGTGATCTGCTGCCTTGATCCGGTCGACTACCCGGGCTGCCAGGTCATCCGGGCGGAATTTGGCCAAAAAGTCATCGGCACCGACCTTCTTGACCATCGCCTGGTTGAATACACCCGACAACGAAGTATGCAGGATGATATGCAATTTTTGCATGCGTGGGTCGTTGCGTATCTCGGCCGTGAGGGTGTAACCGTCCATTTCCGGCATCTCGATGTCGGAAATCATCATCAGGAATTCGTCTTCCGGCTTCTTGCCTTCGTCCACCAGCTTACGCAGGTAATCCAAAGCCTGGCGACCATCATTAAGGGCCACCACTTCGACGCCGACGGTTTGCAGGCAACGGGTCACCTGTTTGCGTGCGACCGAAGAGTCATCCACCGTGAGCACACGCAAGGAAATGGCCTTGTGCGCCGTCTCGGCGTCCACCACACCCACGGAAATCGATTCCGAGGTCGGAGCCACTTCGGCGAGGATCTTCTCCACGTCGATGATTTCCACCAACTGGTTATCTACCCGCGTCACTGCCGTGAGGTAGTGGTCGCGGCCGGTACCCTTGGGTGGTGGATGGATCTCTTCCCAGTTCATGTTGACGATACGTTCCACCGAGCGCACCAGGAAACCCTGGGTCTTGGTGTTGTACTCGGTAATGATCACGAACGGGTTTTCACGGTCCTGCAAACCAGCCGAGCCCGTGGCCAGCGCCAGATCAAGAATCGGAATGGTCGCACCACGGATGTTGGCCACGCCACACACCACCGGGCTGGACTTGGGCATGATCGTAAGCTTCGGGCATTGCAGCACTTCCCGCACCTTGAACACGTTGATGCCATATAACTGTTTGCCGTCCAGGCGAAAAAGCAACAACTCCAGGCGATTCTGCCCTACCAGCTGTGTGCGCTGGTTTACTGAATCCATTACACCTGCCATGCCCAGACTCCTACGCTAAAACCTTCAGGGATGCGACGCGCACCCAACACTAAACGGCACGAGCTTTGCTATTTATTGGCTATGGATATTAAAACGACAGTTTCCCGACGCCTTCAATTACCCCTGTACCGCAGACTGCTCTGCGCCTCGGTGGCGCTGCTTGCCTTGAGCCTGGGCACCACGGCCCGCGCAGACAACGTCACCCTGCCTGATCTACTTATCGGCGTCACCCAAGGGTTTCTTGAGTTCACTGTAGAAGATTATCTGGCGACCACCCAGACACCGGGGCGTTATGAAATCCAGGTCAACCCACTGGACCCGCGCCTGCGCATGCCCATGTGCGACAAGGAATTGACAGCCACCCTGGAAAGCCCCGCCCAGCCCATCGGCCGCGTGACGGTTAAGGTACGCTGCGAAGGTGCATCGCCCTGGACGGTGTTCGTACCCGCCCAGGTCAAGCTGTTCCGGGACGTGGTGGTGGTTGCCCGCCCTATGAAACGCATGGGCATCATCGGTTTCGAGGATGTTGTGCTGCGCGAACGTGACATCAGCCTGATCAACCAGGGTTACCTGACATCCCTTGACCAGGCCGTCGGGCAGAAATTGACCCGACCAGTGGTCACCGACCAGGTCATTACCTTGGTGCACCTGGAGCAGGCCGAAGTTATTCGCAAGGGGGATCAGGTGGTGATTTCCGCCAGCAGCGGTGGGTTGCAGGTGAAAATGCCAGGTGAAGCCCTGTCCAATGGGAGCATGAGCGAACAGATCCGCGTGAAGAACCTCAATTCCAATCGCGTGATCAAGGCGCGGGTGACAGCACCCGGCCAAGTCGAGGTGTCTTTATAGACTACTGGTATCAGACGCCAGCTTTTCCTACACTGTCGGCTGTGATGCCGGCCTGTGTGTTTTATTGTCAATCGAGCCTAAAGTTTGTCCGGGTATGGCCGAAAACATGGCAAGCGTCCAAATACCCAGAGGTTTTTTTTATCATGGTCATCGATTTCAGCCGTTTAAATAATTCCCAGGCTTTGCCCGGCAGCACGCGCACCACGGGTGCCAAGGACAGCGTAGAAGCCAAGTCCCCGGCCACGCCCGTCAAGGCCGAACAGGCCAGCGCCAGCCAAAGCGGGGAATCCGTACACCTGAGCAATGAGGCTCAACAGTTGCAGAAGGTCACTGACTCGCTGCGCGACCAACCGGTTGTCAATAAAGCCCGTGTGGCCGAATTGAAACAGGCTATCGCCGATGGCAGCTACAAAGTCGACAGCAACCGTGTAGCCAGCAAGCTGCTTAATTTCGAAGCCGAGCGCTAGGCAAAGGCCTGCGCCGGGCTTTTGGACGCTTAAACCCCAAGGCCAGCCATGCATCACGACGAACATTTGCTTCAACTGATCATTGATGATCTAGCGCCGACGCAGCATCTGCTCGGGCTGCTCAGGGAAGAATCCCTGGCCCTCTACGGCCGGGACATGCCCCTGCTGGAAGATATTCTGGCGCGCAAACAGTCGTTGATTGTCCTGCTGGAACAGCATGGCAAGAAACGCAGCCAGATCCTCATCAGCCTGGGACTGCCGGCAGACCACGACGGACTGGCGCAGTTGGCCAGTCACTCCTCGGTCGGCGATCAATTGCTGGCCCAGAGCAAAGAACTCAATCTTTTGCTCGCCCAATGCCAGGAAGCCAACCTGCTCAACGGTCAGTCGATCCAGCTGCAACAAGCTACGACCGCTAACCAGTTGCGTATACTTCACGGCGGAGAGCCTCCGGCGCTTTATAACGCCCAAGGTTCCACCTCGCGCCTGGTCAAGCCAAGCACCCGCAGCCAAGCCTGATGTCGGTTTACAGTGCGCCCTATCCAAGGCGCGCCACATGCTGGCAAAATGCCGGTTCTTGCGTGAAGTCGTATTTTGTCTGGAGATGGAAGAACCGTGTTCAACGCCCTTAATGCGGAAGATGCACCGCAGCCACCCAAGGTCCTCACCACGCCTCTGGAAATCGCCAGCACCTTGCGGATGCTGCAAGACAGCCATGATCCGCTGATCATCACCTTCCACGAACGCAGCCAGCGCTTCCAGAGCTACCTGGTGGATGTCGATCGTGACAGCGGCACCCTGGCCCTGGACGAGATGATTCCCCGCGATGGCGAACGCCACCTCGAGAACGGCGAACCCTTCCGCATCGAAGGCTTCCACGATGGCGTACGCGTTGCCTGGGAAAGCAGCGCCAGCATGAGCATCAGCGAAAAAGACGGTCACCGCATCTACACCGGCAGCTTGCCTGACGAGGTGGTTTACCATCAGCGTCGCAACGCCTTCCGCGCGGCGCTGAAGCTGGCTCAACTGGTGAACATCGAAATGGGCGGCGAGAAGCTCAAGGCCCCCATCGGCGGCAAGCTGCTGGATATTTCCGCCACCGGCTGCAAATTGCGCTTTGAGGGGGACATCTCCGAGCGCCTGCAACTGGGCCAGGTCTACGACCGCTTTATCGCCGCCCTGCCCTTTGGCAGCATGACCACCTCCGTCGAGCTGCGTTACCTGCACTTCGAAGAGAAGATCAACACCACCTTTGCCGGCGTGCGCTTCCACAACATGAGTGGCTTGGTGCAGCGTCAGGTCGAACGTTTCGTGTACCAACTGCAACGCGAAGCACGGCGCTTCGATAAAGACGACGACTTTTAAAGCTTAAAGAACGCGGCAAAAAAACGGGCAGATCCTGATGGGATCTGCCCGTTTTTGCTTTCAGGGGCGCGCCCTGCTCAGGTCATGGGGATGCTCATCTGGCCCCGGCGGCTCAGGAGGACCGACAAAAGGTGGCTCCTCCACCGCAGGGGTCGGCCCCGTTTCCGGCTCAGGGTCCGGGACGGCGGTTTGCATCTGCTCCTGCACCACCTGCTCATCCACCCGTGGGTCCAATGCGGCCACCAGCGGCGAGCTGGACATGCTGTCGGGCATCGCCACGTGATGCAGCGGTGCGTCGTCCACCTGATGCAAGTTGGTTACTGCCTTCGGCCTGATACGCCATACCAGGATCAACGCACACAGGCTGAAAAACGCGTACAGCATGTGGCTGCCAAACATCTTCATCACTACGCCAGCCAGCAACGGCCCGACACTGGCACCCACACCGTAAGTCACCAGCAACATAGCCGTGAGCGATACCCGGCGATCACCTTCCACGTGGTCGTTGGAGAACGCCACGGCCAGCGGGTACAGGCAGAATTGCACCAGGGAGCAAACAAAGCCGGCCACAAACAACACTTCCAACGGCACCTGGGTCAGCACTGCCAGCGGCAAGGCCGCCACCGCCAGGCACAGGGCAAAGCAGCGAATCAGCAGCGCACGGTCGTATCGGTCCGACAACCAGCCCAATGGCCACTGCACCAACAGCCCGGCGAAAATGCAGCTACCCATGAACAGACCCACCTGCTCGGTCGTCAGCCCCTGCTGCGACGCATAGAGCGGCGCCAAACCGTAGAACGAACCCACGATCAACCCTGCGCCCAACACCGTACTCAACGACTGCGGCACGCGCTTGATAAAGAAGCGCGGCTCCATCGGCGCAGGATGCAGCGGCGCCGGGTGAATACGCCGGGTCATGGCGACCGGCACCAGGCACAGGGCAAAGCACAGCGCCACCAGCATCAGCAGTTCCAGGCCGAGTTCGGGGTGCATCACCAGGATCAACTGACCCAACACCAACCCCAGGTAGGACGCGATCATATAGCCGCTGAACACTACGCCCCGCTGCTTGGCGTCCGCCTGCTCGTTCAGCCAACTCTCGATGACCATGTACTGGCACATCATCCCCAGGCCCACGATCATCCGCAGCACGATCCAGGCGGGCAGCCAGTTGATCAGGCCATGGCCCAACACCGCCGCACCGACGATACCGGCACAGGTGGCATAAGCCCGGATATGCCCGACCCGGGCAATCAGGCGGTGCCCGATCTTGCCGCCCAGCACCAGGCCAAAGTAGTTGGCGGCCATCAGCGCACCGACCCACAGGCTGTCCACATGGTCGGCCGCCAGGCGCAAGGCCAGGTAGGTACTGAGCAGGCCGGAGCCGATCAGCATCATCAAGGAGGCGAAATAAAGGGCTCGAAAAGATTTCCAGATCTGGCGCATCGGCGTTCCGAGCGGCTCCTTGCAGTAGGGGGACAGGGCTATCGGCATGATAGTCCGGGGCGAGCGGATCCGGACAGGCGGTATGTGCTGATTCCGGGGATTATTTTGCTTAATCGGTCAGATGCTGGCTGGCCGGTCGCAAGCGACACAGATTGCGATAAGTATACGGTGCACCTGCTGTGAACCCTGCGCATCGACAAGGTTCGACCGGTCTTTGTCGAACACCCACAAAAAAGCCCCGCCAGAACTTTCTGCGCGAGGCTTTGAATGTGGTGTCCCAGGGCCGGTTCGAACGGCCAACCTTCCCCTTAGGAGGGGGATGCTCTATCCAATTGAGCTACTGGGACAAATGACAACCATCGAGCAAGGGCTGCTGCGACGGACGGCGTGCATGTTAACGACCAAGGTGGGTTTTGTCATGTCGTCCGTGGGCTTTTTGAGTGTAGGCCGATCCCTGTGTGAGGAATCGGGCTTTAGCCCCGTAAACATGGGCATCCGACCCCATCGTGCAAAATGCACTCCCTCAAAATGCCAGCATTGCAAATTGCAACCCGCCGGGCGTTTAAAGTAGACTCAAACCATTGATTTTATTGAATTAATAGATTGGCACGACACCTGCAATACTTCTCCTACAAAACCCATTCAGTCACGGCGTTAAGCGGAGAACATGACCATGAACAGTGCCCTTCTGTTAGCCCTTAACACCGTAGCCCTGGCTGCACTGGTGACGTTTCACTTTCAATCGACTGGTAGCAACGACCCTGCGCAGATCAGCCAGGCAGTGCCCCATCACCTGCAGCAACGCCCGCAATTGGCGGTGATGACGCCCAACGCACAATCGCCAGTCCGTTTGACCCAGGGCACCCAGGCTGCACCTGCATCCGAACATTGGGTTTTCTAAGGAAACCACTCATGACCAAATCTGCCTGGCTGTTTTTGTGCCTGACTGTCGCCACCGCCCTCCTAGGCTTGGATGCCGAGTCCCAAGACGGGAAAACCATTGCGTTCGTGGCGACGGGCGTATTCGTCAGCGTATTTCTGCTCACACTCATCGTTGGCCGCAGAATCAAATTCGACCCCGTTCTTCGCTGACACCTCCCCCTCCTCCCACCTACCTTATGTCGCCTCATCCTCGCAAATCGGCAAATTGCCACTAGTCTTAAAGTTACGGGCAAAAGGCCACTTTGCTATAGGATGTGCGGCCTAAAACCCTGTGGTGGCCAGGACTTGCGGGAAGTTCCCTTGCGCAATCACGCGTGGAAAAGTTTTCCAACCAGTCCGCAAAAATGCAAATGAGTGCTGGCATAAAGCCTTTAGGCAGTTCAATATTTGTCACAGAATTGACGCCAAGGAACTGGCAAAACTGAGGCATGATGCGGCCTCTTTGCAATTCAGGTTGAACATTTGGCTGCAAGCCTTGTCCTAACACTCATCTTGCGGCCAATTCCAAAAACCGCTCCCCTGAACTAACCGGTTAAATATATGCGCCCATTGAAACAGGCAATTTATTCCAGCCGTACGGCTGACAAGTTCGTCGTACGTCTGCCAGACGGAATGCGGGAACGCATTGCCGAGGTGGCTCGCAATCATCACCGCAGCATGAACTCCGAAATCATCGCGCGCCTGGAACAAAGCCTTATTCAGGAAGGTGCGCTGGGCGACGAGTTGAGCATGCGCCTGGACAGCCCCGAGCTGTCGCTGCACGAACGCGAACTGCTGCAGCGTTTTCGTCAGCTCTCCCACCGCCAGCAAAATGCTCTCGTCTCGCTTATCGCGCACGACGTTGAGGCGGCCGCAGAAGCCAATTGATTCGCGACTGAAAGCCGAAGCCAGCCATGTGCTGGCTTTTTTTTGCGTGAAATTTGGGAAGGGAATGCAAGGTGGGGGCAGATTTGCCCCCACAGGATGGGATCAGAGCAGGAAGATGGTTGCCAACCCCAGGAAGATGAAGAAACCACCACTGTCGGTCATGGCGGTAATCATCACACTGGCGCCCATTGCCGGGTCGCGCCCCAGGCGCGCCAGGGTCATGGGGATCAACACCCCCATCAGCGCTGCCAGCAGCAAGTTGAGGGTCATAGCCGCCGTCATCACGACGCCGAGCGACCAACTGCCATACAGCAAGTAGGCCACCACACCGATCACCCCACCCCATACCAGGCCGTTGATCAGGCCAACCGCCAACTCTTTACGCAACAAGCGCGATGAATTGGCAGTACTCACCTGGTCCAGCGCCATGGCACGCACGATCATGGTAATCGTCTGGTTGCCTGAGTTACCGCCGATCCCGGCAACAATTGGCATCAGTGCCGCCAGAGCCACCAGCTTCTCGATCGAGCCTTCGAACAACCCAATCACACGCGAAGCAATAAACGCAGTGATCAGGTTAACGGCCAGCCACGCCCAGCGGTTATGCAGTGAGCGCCAGACCGAGGCGAAAATATCTTCCTCTTCACGCAAACCTGCCATGTTGAGGACTTCGGTTTCGCTTTCTTCACGAATCAAGTCGACCATTTCATCGATGGTCAGACGGCCGATCAGCTTGCCGTTCTTGTCGACCACGGGCGCCGAGATCAAGTCATAACGCTCGAACGCCTGGGCGGCCTCGTAGGCATCCTCATCCGGGTGAAAGCTCACGGTGTCGCTGGCCATCAAGTCAGCCACTTTTTTATCCGGGTCATTCACCAGCAGACGCTTGATCGGCAGCACGCCCTTGAGGATGCCTTCGTAGTCGACCACAAACAGTTTGTCGGTATGACCAGGCAACTCTTTGAGACGGCGCAGGTAACGCAGGACCACTTCCAGGCTGACGTCTTCACGGATGGTGACCATCTCGAAGTCCATCAGGGCGCCGACTTGGTCCTCGTCATAGGACAGCGCGGAGCGAACTCGCTCACGCTGCTGACCATCGAGGGCCTCCATCAGCTCATGCACGACGTCTCGCGGCAGCTCAGGGGCCAGGTCAGCGAGTTCGTCGGCATCCATCTCCTTGGCGGCAGCCAGGAGCTCGTGATCGTCCATGTCGGCGATCAGGGTTTCACGGACGGAGTCGGATACTTCGAGGAGAATGTCGCCGTCGCGGTCAGCCTTGACCAACTGCCAGAGGGTCAGTCGATCATCCAGCGGCAAGGCTTCAAGGATGTAGGCGACGTCGGCGGAGTGCAGGTCATCGAGCTTGCGCTGCAGCTCGACGAGGTTTTGCCGGTGGACCAGGTTTTCGACCAGGTTATTATTTGGGCCATCCTGGCGATGCGTGAGGTCTTCGACCACGCGCTGGCGCTGCAGCAGCTCGATGACTTGAGCCAGGCGATCCTGCAGGCTTTCTTGTGTTTTCTTTACTTCTACTTCGGTCATAGGCGAACTCCACTCCCAGCAGCGGGGCACGCCGGAAGGATCAATCAGTCAATTCATGATTGGTAAAACGGGGTACTGAGTTACTACTGGGTAAGTCCATGGAGGTATTCCACAAGCCCCGGCGGGGCTGACGGGCGCAATGATACACGCTGCGTGCGTTTTAAACGTTAAAAAACTGGAAAGAACAAGCGCTTGCGAACCAAAGCTGAGTATTGGCTGCATCTATGAACTGCGACGACGCAGCCCGAAAGGAAAACACATGAGGCGGGAGAAAAAGAAAAACCCCAGACGGCAAAAAGCCCGCACTAGGCGGGCTTTTTGTTTGTATGGTGCACTCGACAGGATTCGAACCTGTGACCGCTCGGTTCGTAGCCGAGTACTCTATCCAGCTGAGCTACGAGTGCAGATTGTGTTTTTAGACCAGATCACAACTGGTTGGAGCCAAGTCATCTGCATTGCTGCAACTGACTCTTAAATGGTGCACTCGACAGGATTCGAACCTGTGACCGCTCGGTTCGTAGCCGAGTACTCTATCCAGCTGAGCTACGAGTGCATTTGTTGCCGCGCATTATAGGCCGTTCAATCTCTATGTAAAGCTATTTTTTCGTTTAATTTCAACCACTTAACGAAAAAACCAGATTGCAACGTACTAAGCAAATAATGGCGGAGAACGGGGGATTCGAACCCCCGACACCCTTTTGAGGTGTACTCCCTTAGCAGGGGAGCGCCTTCGGCCACTCGGCCAGCTCTCCGCAACACGGGGCGTATATTAACCACGTTCATCCCCGTTTGCAAACATAAAAAACGATAAAAATTAAAGGCTTGGTTCTTCGTCCTTCTCTTTCTTGATCCGCAGGTAGATTTCCTCGCGGTGGACCGCCACCTCTTTCGGAGCGTTAACCCCAATACGCACTTGATTGCCTTTGACGCCGAGCACGGTCACGGTGATTTCGCCATCACCAATAATCAGGCTTTCTGCGCAACGACGAGTCAGAATCAGCATACCTTTCTCCTCACGCATTTCATTTCAGGAACAACAGTCTGCAAAAAAAAGGCCTTCGACCTACAACCAAAAAGGCCATAGACCTACCGCCTAAGTATTGTCGAGCGCACGAAAAAGAACATGCGCCCTACAAAAAAAGGAAAGGCGCGGTAAACCGCGCCTTCCTGGCATTACATCACTCGCCCTGTCGGGCCGGAGCGTCCAGCTCAAACGCGGTATGCAGCGCGCGTACAGCCAGTTCCAGGTACTTCTCTTCAATCACCACAGAGACCTTGATCTCCGAGGTGGAGATCATCTGGATGTTGATGCTCTCTTTGGCCAGAGCTCCGAACATACGGCTGGCAACGCCTGCGTGGGAACGCATGCCCACACCCACGATCGACACCTTGGCAATCTTGGTATCGCCGATCACTTCACGGGCGCCAATCTCGCTCGCGGTGTTCTCCAGGATCTTCAGCGCCGCATCGTACTCGTTGCGGTGCACAGTGAAGGTGAAATCGGTGGTGTTATCGTGCGAAACGTTCTGCACGATCATGTCGACTTCAACATTGGCCTCGCTGATCGGGCCCAGAATTTTGAACGCCACGCCCGGGGTGTCTGGCACGCCACGGATAGTCAGCTTGGCTTCATCACGGTTGAAAGCGATACCGGAAATGATCGGCTGTTCCATGGATTCCTCTTCATCAATAGTAATGAGGGTGCCCGGACCCTCTTTGAAGCTGTGCAATACGCGCAGCGGAACGTTGTACTTGCCGGCGAATTCCACCGCACGGATCTGCAACACCTTGGAACCGAGGCTGGCCATTTCCAGCATCTCTTCAAAGGTGATCTTGTCCAGGCGCTGGGCCACGGACACCACACGCGGGTCAGTGGTGTAGACGCCATCCACATCGGTGTAGATCTGGCATTCATCGGCCTTGAGGGCCGCTGCCAGGGCCACGCCGGTGGTGTCCGAACCGCCACGCCCCAAGGTGGTGATGTTGCCCAGTTCGTCCACACCCTGGAAACCCGCTACAACTACCACGCGACCTGCTTTCAGATCCGTACGGATTTTCTGATCATCAATCTGCAGGATGCGCGCCTTGGTATGCGCGCTATCGGTAAGGATGCGCACCTGGCTGCCAGTGTAGGACACCGCTGGTACACCACGTTTGTTCAGCGCCATGGCCAGCAAGGCGATAGTCACCTGCTCGCCGGTGGACACGATCACATCAAGCTCACGCGCCAGCGGCGCTTGATCACCGCTGATGGCCTTGGCCAGATCGATCAGGCGATTGGTCTCGCCGCTCATGGCCGACAGCACCACCACCAGGTCGTCGCCGGCATCGCGGAATTTCTTAACCTTGTCGGCCACCTGTTCGATTCTTTCGACAGAACCGACCGAGGTGCCTCCAAATTTCTGTACGATCAAAGCCATTTCTAAGCCGCCTCAGCCCGTAAAGGGGCGCCCAATAAACCAATCTTCCAGCACCTGGTCGAGCCCATGACTAGACCATGGGCTCAATCAAAACGCCTTAAATACCCGCCTCGACAAACGGCACGGTCAGGGCCAGGGCCGCGTCCAGGGCACCGGCATCTACACCACCGCCTTGTGCCATGTCCGGACGACCACCGCCCTTCCCGCCCACTGCCGCAGCGGCTTGCTTCATCAAATCACCGGCCTTGAGTTGGCCAGTCAGGTCCTTGGTTACACCGGCAACCAGAACGACCTTATCCTCATGGACACCGCCGAGCAGGATCACTGCGCGGCCGAGCTTGTTCTTCAACTGATCGACCAAGGCCAACAGCGCCTTGCCGTCCTGACCGTCCAGGCGCGTCGCCAGGACTTTCACGCCCTTGACGTCCAGGGCCGTGGCCGACAGATCGTCGCCCGCCGCGCTGGCTGCCTTGGCTTGCAACTGCTCCAACTGCTTCTCCAGCGCGCGATTGCGCTCCAGCACAGCCGACAGCTTGTCGATCAGGTTGTCGCGGCTGCCCTTGACCAGGCTGGCCGCTTCCTTGAGTTGTTCTTCGGCGGCATTAAGGTAGGCCAGGGCCGCAGCGCCTGTCACTGCCTCAATACGGCGCACACCGGAAGCTACGCCGCCTTCGCTGATGATTTTCATCAGGGCGATGTCACCGGTACGGCTGGCGTGGATACCGCCACACAGCTCAACCGAGAAATCGCCGCCCATGCTCAGCACGCGCACGCTGTCGCCGTACTTCTCGCCGAACAGCGCCATGGCGCCCTTGGCCTTGGCGGTCTCAATGTCGGTTTCTTCGGTTTGCACCGGGGTGTTCTTGCGGATCTCGGCGTTGACGATGTCTTCCAGGGCCTTGATCTGCTCAGGCTTGATCGCTTCGAAGTGGCTGAAGTCGAAGCGCAGGCGCTGGCTGTCTACCAACGAACCTTTCTGCTGGACGTGCTCACCCAGTACCTGGCGCAGTGCCGCGTGCAGCAAGTGCGTGGCCGAGTGGTTCAGCGCCGTTGCATGGCGCACGTCAGCATCGACCTGGGTATCCACCGGCGCACCAATGGTCAGGTTGCCCAGCACCAGCACACCGTGGTGCAGGAACGCGCCGCCGGTCTTGGTGGTATCGCGCACTTCAAAACGACCGGACGTCGAACTCAGGAAACCACAGTCACCGACCTGGCCACCGGATTCGGCGTAGAACGGCGTCTGGTCCAGGACCACAACGGCCTCTTCGCCTTCATTCAACACGTCGACCGATTTGCCGTCTTTATAGATGGCAACGATCTTGGCCGAACCCACGGTGGCGTTATAGCCGGTGAACTCCGTCGGCACGTCAACCTTGACCAGGGTGTTGTAGTCCAGGCCAAACGAGCTGGCCGAACGCGCACGCACGCGCTGGGCTTCCATCTCACGCTCGAAACCGGCCTCATCGATGGTCAGCTCGCGCTCACGGGCGATGTCGGCGGTCAGGTCCATCGGGAAACCGTAGGTGTCGTACAGCTTGAACACCACGTCGCCCGGCACCACGGTGCCCTTGAGACCAGCCAGATCCTGCTCGAGGATTTTCAGGCCGTGATCCAGGGTCTTGGAGAACTGCTCCTCCTCGGCCTTGAGCACGCGCTCGATGTTGGCTTGCTGCTGCTTGAGTTCCGGGAAGGCTTCGCCCATCTCGGCAACCAGTGCAGCGACGATTTTGTAGAAGAAGCTACCGGTGGCGCCCAGCTTGTTACCGTGGCGGCAAGCGCGACGGATGATGCGGCGCAGCACATAACCACGGCCTTCGTTCGACGGCAGCACGCCATCGGCGATCAGGAAGCCGCAGGAACGAATGTGGTCGGACACCACCTTGAGGGACGACTGGCTTTCATTGGCGCAGCCAATGGCGGCAGCCGAGGCGCTCAGCAGGTTGGTGAACAGGTCGATTTCGTAGTTGGAGTGAACGTGCTGCATCACCGCACTGATCCGCTCAAGGCCCATGCCGGTGTCGACCGACGGCGCTGGCAACGGATGCAACACGCCATCGGCGGTGCGGTTGAACTGCATGAATACGTTGTTCCAGATCTCGATGTAACGGTCGCCGTCTTCTTCCGGCGAGCCTGGCGGGCCACCCCAGATATCGGCGCCGTGGTCGTAGAAAATCTCGGTGCAAGGGCCGCACGGGCCGGTATCGCCCATGGTCCAGAAGTTGTCGGAAGCGTACGGCGCGCCTTTGTTGTCGCCGATACGGATCATGCGCTCTTGCGGCACGCCGATTTCTTTGGTCCAGATGTCATACGCTTCGTCGTCGGTGGCGTAGACGGTAACCCAGAGTTTTTCCTTCGGCAGCTTCAGCACGCCAGTCAGGAAGGTCCAGGCGAAGGTGATCGCGTCCTTCTTGAAATAGTCGCCAAAGCTGAAGTTGCCCAGCATTTCGAAGAAGGTGTGGTGGCGAGCGGTGTAGCCGACGTTTTCCAGGTCGCTGTTCTTGCCGCCGGCCCGCACGCACTTTTGGCTGCTGGTGGCACGGGTGTAGGCACGTTTTTCCTGGCCCAGGAAGCAGTCCTTGAACTGGTTCATGCCCGCGTTAGTGAACAGCAGGGTTGGGTCATTGCCTGGGATCAAGGAGCTGGAGGCGACACGGGTGTGACCTTGCTCTTCGAAGAAGCGAAGGAAGGCTTCACGGATTTCTGCGCTTTTCATTAGGTTCTTCCACGGAGGCTGCGGCCAAAGGCCAGTGCGCAACATCATCAGACGGAGCGACGGCAAAGGGCCGCATTATATCGGCCCTTTGCCGGTGGTACAGCGTGTTTATGCGATAGAGCAGTTCAATTAGACGGTCTGCAAGGTCATTTGCGCGAAAATTCGACGAATGTCGCCAGCACCTGCTCGATCTGCGCGCGGCTCACATCCAAATGGGTGACCATGCGCAGGCGCGGTGCGGCGCTCAACTTGATCCCGCGCTCGGCGGCAAAGGCTTTCAGGGCCTGGGCCCGGTCGCCGAGCTGCACGTAGACCATGTTGGTCTGTACGGGCTCCACGTCAAAGCCGGCCTTGCGCAACTCATCTCCCAACCATTGGGCGTTGGCATGATCATCGGCCAGGCGCTGCACCTGGTGATCCAGCGCGTACAAGCCCGCCGCCGCCAGGGAGCCGGCCTGGCGCATGCCGCCGCCGACCATCTTGCGCAGGCGCCGCGCCTTGGCGATCAGCGCCGCAGTGCCGCACAACACCGAGCCAATCGGCGCACCGAGGCCCTTGGACAAGCACACCGACACCGAATCGAAATGCTGGGCAATCTCCCGCGCATCCACCCCCAGCTTCACCGCTGCGTTGTAGAGCCGAGCGCCGTCCAAGTGCAAAGCCAGGCCGTGTTCACGGGTAAACGCCCGCGCCTTGGCCAGGTAGTCCATGGGCAGCACCTTGCCCTGCATGGTGTTTTCCAACGCCAACAGCCGAGTACGGGCGAAGTGGAAATCATCAGGTTTGATCGCCGCCAGCACGTGCTCCAGGTCCAGCGAACCATCCGCTTGCACCTCCAGCGGCTGGGGCTGGATCGAACCCAGCACCGCCGCGCCACCGCCTTCGTATTTGTAGGTATGGGCTTGCTGGCCGACGATGTATTCCTCACCGCGCTCGCAGTGAGCCATCAACGCCAGCAGGTTGCTCATGGTGCCGGTGGGCACGAACAACGCCGCTTCGAAACCCAGGCGCTTGGCCAGTTCGGCCTCCAGGAGATTGACGCTGGGGTCTTCGCCATACACATCATCGCCGCTGGCGGCAGTGGCCATTGCGTCCCGCATGCCAGGGGTGGGTTGGGTCACGGTGTCACTGCGCAGGTCGATCACAGACATGAAACAAGCCTCTCAAGTGTTGAGTACGTTCCTTTTGACAGTGATTACTGCGGGCAAAGCCGCACAATATCAAGCCCCGCGTGCATTCAATCGAATACCAACCAAACAAACCGATATAGCCTATCGATACGGCAGCCGTGCAGTTTTTGAAAAACCATGATAAAAACTCTCCGCCGCCAGGGTTCTGGCGGCAACGTTCTCAGGGCGGGGTGTAATTCCCCACCGGCGGTAATTACACGCAATGTGTATAGCCCGCGAGCGCTTGGCGCCTCGAACTGCTCACGCAGGACGGCGACAAGGTCAGCAGACCCGGTGTGATCCCGGGGCCGACGGTCATAGTCCGGATGAAGAGAGAACGGGATTGGCACCTAAGGGCCGCTTATCTTGCGTACCCTTAAATCCCATTCGATTCATATCGCCCTGTTTTTTTCTTAAACAGGAGTCAGAACATGCAACCCACCGCAATCGACAGCAAAAGCAAAAACCACCACGGCGAGCGCGTCGCGTTTATCCAGGCCTGCTGGCACAAGGATATTGTCGACCAATCCCGTAAAGGCTTCCTCGCCGAAATGATCGCCCAGGGCTATCAGGAATCGGACATCGATTTCTTCGAAGTCGGCGGTGCCTTTGAAATGCCCCTGCACGCCAAGCTGCTGGCCAAGACCGGCCGCTACGCCGGCATCGTCGCCGCCGCGCTGGTGGTGGACGGTGGCATCTACCGTCACGAGTTCGTGGCCCAATCGGTGGTCAGCGGCCTGATGCAGGTGCAGTTGGAGACTGAAGTGCCGGTGTTCTCGGTGTCGCTGACGCCCCATCACTTCCATGCGGGCAGTGAGCACCATGCGTTCTTCCATGATCACTTTGTGCACAAGGGTCAGGAAGCGGCCAAGACGTGCGCAGACACCTTGCACAAGGTCCGTGCGATTCGCCGTAGCGAGCCACGCGCCGTAGCGGTCTAAGCAACACTGCAATACAAATGCGGGAACGGGCTTTTGTGGCGAGGGAGCTTGCTCCCGCTGGAGTGCGAAGCGCTCCCAAGATTTTGGGGCCGCTACGCAGCCTAGCGGGAGCAAGCTCCCTCGCCACAAAAAGCCCGCTCCCACATGGGACCGCGTTAAACCTTGAGATTTACGCCAACCCGGCATCCGTCGTCGGCACAATCAAGATCCCCGCCCGCAACCCATTCTTCACCTTCGGGTTCGGGAAGATGATGCGCGCACCCTCCTCCTCGATTACCCAACGGGTCTTGGCCACGTCTTCGGCCAGCAGATAGCCCTTTTCCAACTCAGAAAAATTCTCCACATCCGCTGGCAAATGCAGCAGGAAAGCATCGCTGTGCTTGATCACTTCCCGTGACACGGCAAACAGCTTCAGGCCGTCGAGGCTGCCGGTTTCAGGCTCAGTGCCTTCGATGATCTGCTTGAGACGAGCTTCCAGGCGTGACACGTCCACCCCCTGGTTCTGCCCAAACGGCCGCGCCTTGCCCAATTCCAGGGTGAAGGCCTCGGCGTCGAGTTGCTCGTAGGTAAACGCGGTGAAGGTGATGGACGTCTTGTTCTGCAACAGCACCGCTTCCATGCCTGCGGCGCGCAGGCGCTCAAGCTCACGGCGCGAATGCTGGCGCCCGGCCTTCCACGGGTACAGCGCAAACTGCTCGATCTTCGAACCGCGAATGGCGGTGTGCAGGTCGTAATGCAGGCGCGAACGGTCGGGCAGGCTGAAAAAGCTGCGGGCCAGTTGCTCAAGCTCGGCGGCGCGCATCGCCTCCGGGCCGATGTTTTGTTCGTGACGGCCATTGAACAGCCGGTTGACGTCCAGTTCCAGGTAACGCTCGCCGCGGCGCATGGCCTCGGGGTTGCCGAACAGGAACAGAATACGGTTGCGGGGCTTGATCTCCCCACGGGCAATGCCATGCAACAAGCGGTCGAGCAGTTCGATCGGCGCCGTTTCATTGCCATGGATGCCGGACGATAGCAGAAGGTCGCCACCATGGTCCTTGCCCTGCGGCGGGCGCACTTCAAGTGCGCCCTCGCTGAGCCAGCGCATCTGCACGCCGTCGACAGTCAGTTGAATTTTTTGCGCCGGTTCACGACCGGCGAGGGTCAGTTCAAGCAGTTTGCCGAGGGCGAGCATAAGCACACTTCCTTAGTGATTGCAGCCTGGGCCATGGACGTGATCGTCGTCATCACCTTCAACGTCGGCCGGCTCCATTTCCAGTTGCAGGCTCATCAGGTTGGTGGCCAGTGGGCGCATCAGCAGGTTGGCGTACTCGGCGTCGCCTTCTTCCACGTCCACACCGATCAGCAGTTGGCCGCGGCCGTCGTGCTGGATCCAGATTTCCTTGCCCTGCCACACCACGGCAACGCGGGTGCAGGAGGTTTCCAGCTGGGTGCCGTCGGTGTCTTCAAGAATCAGTTTCAGGGTGTCGGTGGTCATAAATAGCTCTCAGCCGTGCGGTAGTTAATTAATCTGGAAAGGATAAACCGCGCCCAGTTTAAGGATTTGCGTCAGTTCATCCAGTGCCGTCCGGCATTCAAGCAACAACTGCGGGTCAGCCAGGTCGCTTTCCCGCAGGCTGTCGCGGTAATGCTTGCCTACCCACTGGGTGAGTGTTTCGTACAACGGCGCGGTCATGATAACGCCTGGATTCACCGCCGCCAGTTCCGTTTCGTTCAACGCCACGCGCAAGCGCAGGCACGCCGGGCCACCGCCGTTCTGCATGCTCTGTTTGAGGTCGAAGACTTTCACTTCACGGATCAATCCACCGGCGGCGGTCAAGCCTTGCAGGTAGTTCCACACGCGTTCATTGGCGCGGCATTCTTCCGGCACGATCAGCAGCATCGAGCCGTCGGCGCGGGTCAGCAACTGGCTGTTGAACAGGTAGGAGCGTACTGCGTCCTCCACACTGACCTGGGCGCGGGGTACGCACACCGACTGAAAGTTACCGCCCACCTTGGCCAGCTTGGCTTGCAACTCGGCGAGCATCTGATCGGTATTGAGGAAGGCGTCCTCGTGATAGAACAGCACCTCGCCGTTGCCGACTGCGATCACGTCGTTGTGGAACACGCCGGCATCGATCACTACTGGGTTTTGCTGGGCGTAGACCACGCCTTCATCCTTCAACCCATGCAAGCGCGCAACGGCCTGGGAGGCTTCAAGGGTCTGGCGCGCCGGGTATTTTTGCGGCGCGGGGTAACGCGGGTCGAACGCACTGCGGCCGAACACGAAAAACTCTACGCCGGCTTCGCCGTACTCACGGCAAAAACGTGTGTGGTTGGCTGCGCCTTCGTCACCAAACTGCGCCACCGCTGGCAACGCGGCGTGATGGGCAAAGTGCTTCCCGTCAGCAAACATCGCCCCCAGCACGCGACTGGTGGTGGGGTGCTCGATGCTGCGGTGGTATTTGCAGTTGAGGTTGGCAGCGGTGAAATGCACGCGGCCATCGGCTGTATCAGCGCTTGGGCTGACGGTGGCGGCATTGGCCACCCACATGCTCGACGCCGAGCAACTGGCGACCAACAACGGCATGGCGTCCTTGGCCGCTTGCTGGATGACCTGGGCGTCGGTGCCGCTGAAACCCAGGCTGCGCAAGGCGGCCACATCAGGACGTTCTTGAGGCGCCAATACGCCCTGCACAAAGCCCATGTCCATCAGGGCTTTCATTTTTTGCAGGCCCTGCAACGCCGCTTCCTTGGGGTTGGAATGCTGCTGGCTGTTGCTTTGGGACGCGACGTTGCCGAACGACAAACCGCCGTAGTTGTGGGTCGGCCCCACTAGACCGTCAAAATTGACTTCATAGGATTTCATCGGCGAGGCTCCACGAACATCTGTTTTTATAGGCAATTTTCAACACAACTCAAACCCAATGTGGGAGCGGCTTTTGTGGCGAGGGAGCTTGCTCCCGCTGGGCTGCGCAGCGGCCCCAAGATTCTGGGAGCGCTTCGCACTCCAGCGGGAGCAAGCTCCCTCGCCACAGCAAGCCCCCTCCCACATTTTTAGATCAGTGTTATCCCAGGGGTCAGTGTTGCTGGCACCAACAAGGTCGGTGTTTCCAACGACGCCACCGGGTACGCACAATAATCCGCCGCGTAATACGCACTGGCGCGATGGTTGCCCGAAGCCCCTACCCCACCGAACGGCGCAGTACTCGCAGCACCGGTCAGTTGTTTGTTCCAGTTGACGATCCCGGCGCGGCTTTCCAGCCAAAACTGCTGGTAGCGCGCTTCGGAGTCCGACAACAAGCCCGCAGCCAGGCCGTACTGGGTGTTGTTGGCCTCGACAATCGCCGCTTCGAAATCCGCATAGCGAACCACCTGCAACAGCGGGCCGAACAGCTCTTCGTCTTCACGCTCGGTCACGCCAGTCACGTCGATGATGCCCGGCGTGAGCAACGCCGCCTGATCCTGCGGCTGGGTCATTTCCAGCAGCGCCACGGCACCGTTGGCCAGCATCAATTCCTGGGCGTCCATCAACGCTTTGGCGGCGGCGAGGGAAATCACCGAGCCCATGAACGGTGCTGGCTGCTGATCAAACGCGCCAACCTCGATAGTCGAGCTGACCGCCACCAAACGCGCCAGCAACGCATCACCCCAAGCGCCTTCCGGCACCAGCAGGCGACGAGCACAGGTGCAGCGCTGGCCGGCCGAGATAAACGCCGACTGGATAATGGTGTAGACCGCCGCATCCACATCGGCCACTTCATCGACCACCAGCGGGTTGTTGCCACCCATTTCCAGGGCGAGGATCTTGTCTGGGCGCCCGGAGAATTGCTGGTGCAGATGATTGCCGGTGCGGCTGGAACCGGTGAAAAACAAGCCGTCGATGCCCGCGTTGGCCGCCAGGGCGATACCGGTTTCCCGCGCACCTTGCAGCAAGTTCAACACACCCGCTGGCAAACCGGCTTCGATCCAGCATTGCACGGTCAGCTCGGCGACTTTCGGGGTCAGCTCACTCGGTTTGAACAGCACGGTATTACCCGCCAGCAACGCCGGCACGATATGCCCGTTCGGCAAGTGACCAGGGAAGTTATAAGGGCCAAACACCGCCACCACACCGTGGGGCTTGTGGCGCAGCACGGCGGTGGCGTCGCCCAGTGGGCCGCTCTTCTCGCCGGTACGCTCGCGGTAGCTTTGCACCGAGATGGCGATCTTGTTGGCCATGCTGGTGACTTCGGTGGCCGATTCCCACAGCGGCTTGCCGGTTTCCTCACCGATGCAACGGGCGATTTCATCAGCGCGTTTTTTCAGAGTGGCGGCGAACGTTTCCAGCACACCAATACGTTCTTCCAGCGAGCGCTTGGCCCAAGCCGGGAATGCCTGGCGTGCAGCCTGCACGGCAGACTCAACCTGCTCGGCGGTGGCGCCATTGCCAGCCCACAACACTTGCTGGGTCACTGGGTTGCGTGATTCAAACAGCTCACCCTGCCCGGCCAGCCAGCTACCTGCGATATACAGCGAATTCATTACTTGGACTCCCGAGCAGCAGACAACGGAACAGCACGCACTTGATCACCCACTACCAGTTGCAGGCGCTTGGCAGTCTGTGGATCGACCACCAAGGTGCCTGCCGCCAGACGGGCCGGAGCGGCGGTAATGCGGCACTCCTCGCGCTTGCGGTTATGGATCAGGAACGGCGTGGCGTCGTCCCCTGGCGTGCCGATGGCCAGTACCAGCGACTGGCTGTCGCGCACCGCACGGATCTTGGTGGTTTCACACTCCACCGCCGGGCCCGCGTCAAAGATATCGACGTAGCCCTGGTAGCTGAAGCCTTCGCTCTTGAGCATGCTCAGCGCCGGTTCAGTGTCCGGGTGGACCTTGCCGATCACATTGCGAGCGTCTTCGGACAGGAAGCAGCTGTACAACGGAAACTTGGGCATCAGCTCGGCGATAAACGCCTTGTTGCCCACGCCAGTGAGGTAGTCAGCCTGGCTGAATTCCATCTTGAAGAAGTGCCGGCCCAGGCTTTCCCAAAACGGCGAACGCCCGGCGTCGTTGGACACACCGCGCATCTCGGCGATGATCTTGTTACCGAACAGCTGCGGGAATTCGGCGATAAACAACATGCGCGCCTTGGCCAACATGCGGCCGTTGAGGCCGGTGCGGTAGTCGGCATGCAGGAACAGCGAGCACAGCTCGGAATTACCGGTGAGGTCATTGGCCAAAAACAGCGTCGGGATCTCGCGGTAGATGTTCAGCTCCTGGGAGGCGCTGACGGTCAGGCCCACCCGGAAGTTGTACCAGGGCTCACGCAGGCCAACGGCGCCGGCAATGGCGGAAATGCCCACCACACGGCCTTCGTCGTTTTCCAGCACGAACAGGTAGTCGGCATCGCCACGCCCAGCGTCGCCGCGAAAGGTTTTCTCGGCCCAGCCAACCCGGTGGGTCAGGCGCTCTTCGTTGGCCGGCAAGGTGGTGAGGCCGGTGCCGGTGCTGCGCGCCAGATCAATCAGGGCCGGTAAATCGCTGCTGCGTACGGGACGAACGATCATGCTATCTCCTCAGACGGGCGGCTGCCTGGCAGCCACCCGCGACACTCAATTCTTAAACCGCAACCAGACGCACACTGGCGCCTTCGCCAACGCCCAGTGCCTCAGCCGCTGCCAGGTCCAGCGTCACCGGTTTACCCGGCGCGTAGTCCAGCTCCAGCATCACCGCGCGGTAGTCCTGCAACTGCGCATTGCTCACTAGGTACTGGCGGCCGACACCCTTGACCATCTCACCGATCTTCACCGGCACCACGCGGCTCTGGGCGATGGAGCGAATGCCCGAAACCCGTGCGTGCAACGTCGGGCCACCGTCGAAGATGTCGATGTAATGGTCGGTCTCAAAGCCTTCGCGCATCAGGATGTCGAAGGTGATCTGCGCCCGCGGGTGCACCTGGCCCATCGCCTCTTGGGCTTCGTCGGGCAGCAGTGGCACGTAGATCGGGTAATGCGGCATCAGCTCGGCGAGGAAGGTGCGGCTTTTCAGCCCGCACAGGCGCTCGGCGGCGGCGTAGTTGAGGTCGAAGAAGTTGCGACCGATGGCGTCCCAGAACGGCGAGTCACCGTTCTCGTCGCTGTAGCCGACGATCTCGGTCACCACCGAGTCGGCAAAACGCTCGGGGTGGCTGGCGACGAACAGCAGGCGGCCACGGGAATTGAGTTCCGACCACGGCGAGCCGACCAGCTCGGGCACCACGTAGAAGCTGGTGAGCAGGCTGTTGCCGGTGAGGTCGTGGCACTGGGAAAGCACGTGGATCTTGTTGTGGATCTTCAGCTCGCGGGAGGCGTGCACGAAGGTCTCATTACGAAAACTGTAGAAGGGTTCCGAATAGCCGGCCGATGCAACAATGGCCGAGCAGCCGGCGAGCTTGCCGGTTTCGGTGTCTTCCAGGACGAAGAAATAGCTTTCTTCACCGTTGAAACTCACCTCGGCCGCGAAGGACGCTTCGCTGGCGGCGATCTTGTCGCTCAGGCGTTCGACATCATCCGGCAAGGAAGTGACACCAATCGGGCTGTCCGCAGCCAGACGCTGTACCTCGCCCAGATCAGCCATTTGCGCGGGGCGCATCACCAGCATGGTGTCACTCCTTAACTCGAAAAACTCATAGAGGGAAAAATGCCGGGCCGGTCCTGTTCAACACAGGTCCAAATGTGGGAGCGGGCTTGTTGTGGCGAGGGAGCTTGCTCCCGCTGGGCTGCGTAGCGGCCCCAAGATCTTGGGAGTGCTTCGCACTCCAGCGGGAGCAAGCTCCCTCGCCACAAAAGCCAGCTGCCACACTTGATGCGGTCCGGCCGATAAAAGTGGAACTATCAGGCTTGGGTCAGCGCCTTCACAGCACGCTCAAAACGATCCAACCCTTCAGTGATATCCGCCTCTTCCACCACCAAACTCGGCGCAAAACGCACCACGTCCGGGCCGGCTTGCAGGATCATCAGGTTTTCTTTCTCGGCGGCGTTGAACACGTCCTTGGCCTTGCCTTTGAACGCATCGCTCAGCACGCAACCAAGCAACAGGCCCATGCCGCGCACTTCGGTGAAGATGCCGTATTGCTTGCCGATCTGCTCAAGGCGCGCCTTGAATTGGTCGTGCTTGGCATTCACGCCAGCCAGCACTTCGGGGGTGTTGATCACGTCGATGACGGCTTCGGCCACCGCACACGCCAGCGGGTTGCCGCCGTAGGTGGTGCCGTGGGTGCCAACCACCAGGTGCTTGGCCAGCGCTTCGGTGGTGAGCATTGCCGCGATCGGGAAACCACCGCCCAGGCTCTTGGCGCTGGTGAGGATGTCTGGCGTCACGCCGTAATGCTGGTAGGCGAACAACTTGCCGCTGCGGCCCATGCCGGTTTGCACTTCGTCGAACACCAGCAGCGCGTTGTTCGCGTCGCACAGCTCACGGGCGCCTTGCAGGTAAGCCAGTTCGGCCGGCAGCACGCCGCCTTCGCCCTGGATCGGTTCCAATACAACGGCGCAGGTCTTGTCCGACACGGCGGCTTTCAGCGCAGCCAGGTCGTTATAAGGAACGTGGGTGATACCGGTGATTTTAGGCCCGAAACCATCGGAGTACTTGGACTGGCCACCGACGTTGACAGTGAACAGGGTACGGCCGTGGAAGCTGTTCAGCGCGGCGATGATCTCGTACTTCTCAGTGCCGAAACGGTCGAACGCCACGCGACGGGCCAGCTTGAACGCGGCCTCGTTGGCTTCGGCGCCGGAGTTGCAGAAGAACACGCGCTCGGCAAAGGTAGCGTCGATCAGCTTATGGGCCAGGCGCAGGGCCGGCTCATTGGTGAACACGTTGGAGACGTGCCACAGCTTGTTGGCCTGTTCGGTCAATGCACCGACCAGCGCCGGGTGGGCGTGGCCCAATACGTTGACCGCGATGCCGCCGGCAAAGTCGATCAGCTCGCGACCCGCCTGGTCCCACACCCGGGAGCCTTCGCCACGCACGGGGATGAACGCGGCAGGGGCGTAGTTGGGAACCATGACCTGGTCGAAATCGGCACGTTGCACCGGGGCTTGCTCAACGGACATCGGAGTCTCCTGAAGAGGAACGCCTGCCTGGACATGGCGGGCGATGCAGGGATTGTAAGGACAGTTTTCAGTACGGCCTTGTCGCCAAGCGACAACTTCTTATAGCGCCAACCCGCGATTTTGGCGGGTTTACGCCAATGCGACAAATAGCGTCGCAATGGCGCAGTTTAAACTAACTATCTAGAGCCGGCCGCGTGAAACGCGCTGATCTACTGATGCGCTTTCCTGCTATCAGAGATTCAGTATGAGTACGCCCTCCTTAACCGACGATACCGCTCAGCCGGACCGCCACTATGACCTGCTCAAAGACGCCTTTGCGCCCTGGCTGGGTCAGGCCTCAAGCTCCCGGCAACGGGCCTTGGCCCAGGCATCCCCCCAGCCACACCCCACCAATGCCGAACTCAAGCGCCTGAACGGCGCGCACTGGCGCGCACAAAAAGCCGTGGATGACGCGCTTAAACACGTGCAAGGCTCGCGGGCATTCGCCCGTGCACGGCTCGAAGACGCACTGCTGACCCGCTTCGGCCTGGACCTGAACAGCGAAACCGTGTTTCTGCGCCTCTATATTCCCCAACATGTGCCGTGGTTTTCGATCCCTTCGGGCGCCGCGCGCACCTGGACCGTGTCACTGCTGGACGCCGCCCTGCACAACTTCGAACACAGTGAGACCCTCGACGACGCCTTCGAGGCCGATTCGACCTACATCACCCCGCCCAACGCCAACGGCCAGTTCGACACACTGCCGGCCATCCGCGAAAAACTCGGCATCGCCCCCTTCACCCGGCTGTGCCGCGAGTTGGATATTGGCGCGCACTACCAAACGTACCTGCGCACGCAGTTGGGCCTGGACGAACCGGTGAGCGCCGCAGTACTGCAAAGCAAGGTCGACGCCAGCCACAAAACCGCCCTGCGCGCCGCCCTGCAACTGGCGCGTCAGCGCGATGATATTCGCGATGACGTTGCGCGACAGGTCGAAGGCTTGCTGCAAGGCCGCAGCGACCTGACCCTCGACGCCCTGCCCTTGCACTGCCACACCTTACAGATGATGGACGCGCCGCTGACCGGCATCCTGCTGTTCGCCCCCGACCTGCAAACCTCCCGCACGGTGCAGCGCCTGGTCGCCTACGTGCCGGACGACCCGCAGCACCCACTCAAGGAATACGCCTCGTCCCTGGCCTTCAAACAGGAACTGACCCGCCAACTACGCGACCCTGACTACCAGACATTTTTCAGCCGCTTTGTCGCCCACGCACAGCGCGGGGCATTTTTTGCCAACCTGAGCCAACGCCTGGCACGGGTCAAATGGCACCCCACCGACTACGGCAGCAGTTTGCCAGCCTGGCGCAAACAGCCGACCGACGACCCCAAGCTGCAATTTGTCGCCACGCCAGTGCCAGGCGATATCTGGCTGCACCTCTATCAGCAAAAGCTGAACCAGGTCCTCAACGATGGGCGCACCCAGGCCGTGTCCACCGCCACGGTGGACCGCAATGCGCGCTGGGCCCTATGGGATTCGTTTGTGAATGTGGCGTCGTCGATCCTTAACGCCGCGCTGCTGATCGTCGCACCGTTCATTCCGGGGCTGGGCGAGTTGATGCTCGGCTACATGGCTTACCAACTGCTCGATGACGTGTTCGAAGGCATTGTTGACTGGGCCGAAGGCTTGTCCCAAGAAGCGTTCGGCCATTTGATGAGCGTGTTGCAATCGCTGGTGCAATTGGGTGCCTTTGGCGCGGGCACTACGATTGGCGCGGCGCAATTGCGCAAGGTATTGCCCGCCGACGTCCTGGCATTTATCGACCGTTTCAAACCCGTCACCCTCGCCAACGGTGCCCAGCGTTACTGGCAGCCGGACCTCACGCCCTATCAACAAGACGTCCGCCTGCCACCACGCCTGGGCATTGACGCGCAGGGGCTGCACCGGATGCGCGGCGAGTCGATACTGCCCCTGGAGGGCAAGCTGTACGCCGTGCAAAAACACGCGAATGAAGACGCTTATGTGATCAAGCATCCCAGCCGCCCCCAGGCCTACACCCCGCGTTTGCAGCACAACGGCGCCGGTGCCTGGCACAGTGAACTGGACACGCCGCTGCAATGGGACCACCCCACCCTGCTGCGCCGCCTGGGGCATCGCTTCGCCGAGTTGAGCGAAGCCGACCGGCAACTGGCGCTGAGCCTCAGCGGCGTGAATGAAAACGCCCTGCGCCAGATGCATGTGCGCAGCGACCCAGTGCCGCCGCTGCTGGACGACACCCTCGACCGCCTGCGCCTGGACCGCAGCCTGCGCACCTTGATCGAACGCCTCGACAGCGACGACCCGGCACAGCACACGCAAGTTGATCCACAGGACATGCTCCAGCTGCTCACCACCTACGGCGACTGGCCCGACAGCCGCGCCCTGCGCATTGTCGATGCCGAGGGCAACACCGCCTGGACGTTCGGCGACCAGAGCAAGCCCGTGGTGCAGATCCCCGAGACGCAAATGACCAATGGCGACCTGCTCAAGACCCTGCTGCAAGCGCTGAGCCCGGAAGAAATCCGCAGGCAATTTGGCGAGGTGGCTGCCGACCCCGAGCTGAGCCTGGAAAACCGCGTGAAGCAACTGCGCAAGAAACTCGCGCGCCTGGCCGAGCAACATCGCACCGAGCTGTTCGAGGCGCGGTATGCCGAGTATCAACTGACCGAGCAAACGCCAGTGCAACACATGATGCAGACCGCGCCCGGCCTGCCGACCAAGGTCGTCACCCGCCTGCTGGGCCAGGCCAGCGCTTTTGAGCTGGAGGAACTGGGCTACCAGCGTACGCCGCCGCGCCTGGCCCACTTGGCTCAAAGCGCACTGGCCGAACTGCGGCTCAACCGCGCCTACGAAGGCCAGCACCTGGTAGCGCCGCCGAACCTGGACACTGACCGCCTGGCCTTGAATAGCCTGAAACTGCTGCCAGGCTGGTCTGATCAGCTGCGCCTCGATGCCCGCCACCTCGACGCCGCCGCTTCCAGCTGGCTGCAGGTGGGCCCGGACAACGCGCCGATCCAACGCACAGTGGTGCGCACGGCCGACGGCCGCTATGTCCCCTACGATGATAAAGGCCCGCTGTTCGGCGAAACCGACCTGTACACCGCCGTCCTCAATGCCTTGCCCGATGCGCAACGAGACGCCCTGGGCATCGGCATCGGCCAGGGCCCTTTGCTTGAACAACGCTTGCGCCACCACCCGCTCGAACGCGACGAACTGCGCCGCGTGCTGGGCGGTGATGCCGCCGAGCCCCCCAGCCTGGAAACCCAGCGCCACCTGGGAAGCGACAGCGGCTACCCAAGGCTTGCCGCCCCAGCGACGCAGCCCCCGACCCTAGAACAGCGCGCCCGCCAGCTGTACCCAGCCCTCAACCCCCGGCAAATCCATGACTTGCTCACCCACCTGCACGCGCAGCCCAGCGGCGTCGCCAATGGCCTCGCCGCACTGGCCGAGGAATACGGACAGTTGGACCGCGACCTGAGCACATGGGAGCGCCAACCTCTCACCACTCACCCGGGCACCGGTGCGCCCTTGTCCGAAGCCGAGCAAATCCGCGAAGCCCAGAACCGCTACATGAGCGCAAAACAGCTGCGCCACTGCTGGCGTCGCGAGACCGATGTGGATGACTACTTCGAAGCCGCCCAGCAGAACGGCCACAGCCTGCGCATGGAATACCCTACCTTGGGCCCATTGCCCGAACTGACCGCCAACTTCGATCATGTGTCACTGTTGACGCTCTATGGCTACCCCGACAGCCCGGGTGCAGTTGCATTTATCGGGCGTTTCCGGCGGCTGCGTCATCTCTCCGTCACAGGCTTCAACCTCGGCACACTGCCGGAAGCCATCTTCAGCATGCCGCGCCTCAACGCCCTGAACCTGAGCGCCTGCAACATCCGGCTCAACGCCGCCAGCCAGGCCCGTCTGGGCTCGCTGCATGGCTTGCAGATCCTCGCATTGCACGACAACCCCCTGGGGCTGACGCCCAGCGTCGAAGCCATGGCGCACCTGATTCATCTGGACCTGACGCAAACCGCCATCGAACACCTGCCGGCTGGCGTATTGACGCGCCCCGAACTGCAAGTGGTGCTGCTCAATGACAACCAGATCCGCGAGCTGCCAGCCGAACTGTTCACGCTGCCACCCGAGCAAGCCGACAGCTTCGTGCTGAGCGACAACCCGCTGACACGCAGCACCCTGGAACAGGTCAAAGCCTACTTTCAGCGCCATGGCGTTTATTTCGATATCGACGCGCCCGCCGCCGACCTGCGCGATGCGCGCCTGCTGTACCCCAGCCTGAGCCAGGAGGAACTCAATCAATTCATTTACAAATTGCCGGGCAACCTCGAAGCCGGGCAGATCGAATTGGCCAACCGCGCAGGCGAGTTGCAGCAACTGCAAAACGAGTTGACGCAGTGGCAACAGGCCCCCGACCTCAGCCCACGAGAGTTTCGCCGCCGAAATGAGCTCAGCCAGTTACTGGAAAACAGCTGGCGCCGCGAACGCACCCAACCCACCGGGCGACGCCACTCATTGGTGATCTCGCATCGCTTGGCCGGGCACATGCCCACCCTCAAGGCCACATGGCGACACATCACGCAGTTGGTGATCGAAGACGGCGCGGGCCTGAGCAACGTCGATGGTTTCCTCGCCCGCTTTCCCGAATTGCTTGTGCTAAACGTGCACCAAGCACCGCTGACGGACATTCCCCCAGCAGTCTTCGGGCTGCAAAAACTGTGGTTCCTCGAACTGGAAGACTGCTCGATCAAGCTGTCCGCCAACAGCCGCGCAGGCATTGAAAGCATGCCGCAACTCAGGCACCTGAGCCTGAGCGGCAACCCGCTGGGCGAGGTGCCGGATTTCAGCCAACTGCCAGAGCTGGGCACCTTGCTGCTGACCGACACCGGGCTCACCGCCGTGCCGCCCGCGCTGTTGCAGGCCATGCCACGCCAAGTAGTCAACCTGAGCCGCAACGCCATCGAACACCTGCCCGCGGCGTTGTTCGAATTACCGCTCAGCAGCAGCCAGGCGTTCGATCTCTCTGCCAACCCGCTGGCGTACACGTCCCTTGAGCAGATCAAACGCTACTGCCAGCGCACCCAGGCATTCTTCAATGCCCAGGCACCGGCGGCGCAACGCGAGTGGGCGCAACGACTCTACCCGAGACTGCACGCCCGCGACGCTGATGGTTTGATTTTCAAACTGCCCGGCAACATGGATGAAGTCGATGCGGCCCTGACGGCGCTGGAAGCCGAATACCAACAATTGGTCAGCGACCTGCAACGCTGGGCCGACGATGTGCCTACGCACCACCCGATCCTGGGCAACGCGTTGGATGACATGACCCGCATCGCCGAAGAGGGCAACCGCAGCCACTTCAAGCGCCTGCTTGAAGAAGCCTGGCGCCGCGAAAGCCCGGAAGACGAAGAAAGCCTGGACGAAACGCCGACCCATGCGGTGGTGCTCAACCTGCCGATCATCGGTGAGTTGCCGCCATTGAGCGCACGCTTCGAGCATGTCACCGCGTTTGTATTCAAGGGGGCGATCACCACCACACAGGTGGACGGCACGCTCAAGAGCTTCACGGCGTTGCAATCGCTGAATGTGAGCCACTGCACCCTGGAGCGGCTGCCCACGGCGATCTTTTCCATGCCCAAGCTCACCAGCCTGGAACTGTCCCACTGCGCGATCCGGTTGACCCCAGCCACCGCGCGCACGGTCAGCGACCTGCACAGCCTCGAGTTCCTGGACCTGAGCAACAACCCACTGGGCCACGCGCCGGACGTCAGTGGCCTGCAAAAACTGACCTCGCTGCACTTGCACAACACCCGGATCAGCGAACTGCCCGCCGGGGTTTTTCAGCTCACCGAACTGCAGAACCTGGACTTGAGCCGCAACCAGTTGCGTGAGATTCCGCAGGCATTGATGGAGACGCAGCAGAACTTTCACGACGAGTCCGACCTGAGCAACAACCCCTGGTCGCGGCAGAGCCTGGATCGCCTGAGGCAGTACTACGTGCAGACCGGGGTTGACTTCCAGATCCACGAAATCACCGTGGACGGCAACGGCGACCCGGTGATGCAACTGCCCGAGGAGCCCATGGAGGAATAAGCCCTAGCCGCGCTCGGCAGGCACCGACGACAGCTCGAACGGGCTGCTGCTGCGCCGCTGGTTGCGGTCTTCACGCGGGGTGGCGCCAAAGAAATTGCGGTAGGCGCTGGAGAAGTGCGGCCCCGAGGAGAAGCCGCACGACAGGCCGATCTGGATGATCGACTTGCTGGTTTGCATCAGCATCTGGCGGGCCTTGTTCAGGCGTAGTTCCAGGTAGTACTGGCTGGGGACGCGGTTGAGGTATTGCTTGAAGATCCGTTCCAGTTGTCGTCGCGACACGCACACGTGCTGGGCGATTTCGTCGGTGGTCAGCGGTTCTTCGATGTTGGCTTCCATCAGCAACACCGCCTGGGTCAGCTTGGGATGGCTGGAGCCCAGGCGGTTTTGCAAGGGGATACGCTGACGTTCGCCGCCTTCGCGGATGCGTTCCACCACCAGTTCTTCGGAGACCGCACCGGCTAGCTCGGCGCCATGGTCACGGGCCAATACCGCCAGCAGCAGGTCGAGCACCGACATGCCACCGCAGGCAGTAAGGCGGTCGCGATCCCAGTCGAACAGGTGGCTGGTGGCGATGACCTTGGGGAAGCGTTCGGCAAAATCATCCTGCCAGCGCCAGTGCACGGCGGCGCGATAGCCGTCGAGCAGACCGAGTTGGGCCAGCGGGTACACACCGGCCGACAAACCGCCGATCACGCAGCCGGTGCGCACCAATTGCTTGAGGGCTGTGCTGAGCTGGGAAGCGATGGCGGTCGGCGGTTCATCCGCCAGCAGAAACAGTTTCTGGAAGCCTTCCAACTTACCGGCCCACGGCTCGCCCGGCAATTGCCAGGCGCCTTCGGCGGCCGGCTCGGCGAGCAGGAACGACAGTTCGTAGACCACGTCCGGATGCACCCGCTGAGCAACGCGCAAGGCCTCCTCAGCCAGCGCAAGCGTGAGTGCTTTTGTGCTGGGCCAAATCAGGAAACCAATTTTGTGGGCGGTCATGGAGTGCTATCCGAAGCCTGTAACGGTAATGAAGACAGGGGCTAATGCTAGCCCGTAAACCAACACAAATCCTTAAAGCCGATGAAGATCCAAATGTGGGAGCGGGGGGGGGGGGGGGGGGGGGGGGGGGGGGGGGGGGGGGGGGGGGGGGGGGGGGGGGGGGGGGGGGGGGGGGGGGGGGGGGGGGGGGGGGGGGGNAGCCCGTAAACCAACACAAATCCTTAAAGCCGATGAAGATCCAAATGTGGGAGCGGGCTTGCTCGCGAATACGGCGTGTCAGTCAATACATCTGTATCTGATAGACCGCATTCGCGAGCAAGCCCGCTCCCACAAGGGATTGAGGTCGACTTCAAGACTGTGGAGCATGCACTACTTCAGTGCACAAAAGCAGCCTTGATTATTTCAAGCTGCCCGACAAAAACTGCTGCAAACGCTCGGACTGCGGGTTCACCAGCACTTCACGCGGGTTGCCACGCTCTTCAACGATGCCTTTGTGCAAAAACACCAACTGGTTCGACACTTCACGAGCAAAGCCCATTTCGTGGGTCACCACCACCATGGTGCGGCCTTCCAGGGCCAGGTCCTGCATCACCTTGAGCACCTCGCCCACCAGTTCCGGGTCCAGGGCCGAGGTGGGTTCGTCGAACAGCATCACCTCCGGCTCCATCGCCAGGGCGCGGGCGATGGCCACGCGCTGCTGCTCGCCACCGGACATGTGGCCTGGGAACGCATCCTTGCGATGGCTCACGCCAACTTTGGCTAGGTAATGCTCGGCCTTTTCGCGGGCTTCTTTCTTCGACACGCCCAGCACGTGCACCGGCGCTTCCATCACGTTTTCCAACGCGGTCATGTGGGACCACAGGTTGAAATGCTGGAACACCATGGACAGGCGCGAACGCATGCGCTGCAGCTGTTTAGGGTCGGCAGCCTTCATGGCGCCGTCCTTGTTGGCTACTAGCTTGAGCTCTTCGTTGTTGAGCAGGATCTTGCCGGCGTGGGGTTGCTCCAGCAGGTTGATGCAGCGCAAAAAGGTACTTTTGCCCGAACCGCTGGAACCGATGATGCTGATGACATCACCGGCCGCGGCGGCCAGGGACACGCCTTTGAGCACTTCATGACTGCCATAGCGTTTATGCAGGTCTTGGACTTCAAGTTTGTACATGCGGTCGGTTCTCACAAAAACAGGTGGTCAGTCGTTGAGCAAGCGCCCGTGACGCAGCGCTTCGCGCCCCGCCACCTTGGCCAGCCAGAAACCCGCTTGGGCATAACGTAGCCGTTCAACGGCAAACAACACCCCTGAGGTGCCGGCGCGGATGATGCTTACGCGGTCTTCCAGGGGATTAATCACTTCAAAAATCGGTTCGCCGTTTTCTACCCAGTCGCCGGCTTTACGCAGGTAACTGATCACCCCGGCGTGGGGTGCGAACAGCAATTCGGTGCCTTCGAAGGGCACGCCTTCGCAAGGCTCGTGTTGCGGCGCGGGCCATTCGCCCTTGATCAGGCCTTGTTCGGCGAGGAATGCGAGGATGCCTTCGGCGTGGAAGATCGCTTCATCACGGCCGGTATCGGCTTGGCCGCCCAACTCCAGGGTAGTCGCCAGGCACGCCAACGGGATCTGCGCCTCGGGGAACGCCCGGGACAAGCGCAGCCACGGCAGCGAACAGGCTTCATCGAACGAGCTGCCGCCGGAATCTTCCGCGAGCAAACCGACCTTCACATTCAAATGCGCCGACAACGAACGCCACTGCGGCCAGTGCTGGGGCAGCGCGTACATGTGCAGCGCGGCTTCGGCATCGCAATGCAGGTCCAGCACCACATCGGCGGTGCAGGCGTGGCTGAGCAGGATGCGTTGCATGCCTTGCAGTTGGCTCGCAGGCGTGGGCAATGCGTCCAGCGCAGCGCTCATGGCTTGGCGGATCATGCGCACGTTGGCGTGGGGATCATCCCCCAGCTTGCCGTCGAGCAATGCCGCGACCGGCTCGCTCAACTCGACGAAATCGCGGTTGAAATTCTTGCCGCTGCCAATCTCGAAACGCCCCTGGTGGCTGCCTTGCAGCAACTGGCCCAAGCCCATTGGGTTGGCCACCGGCACCAGCTCGATCACGCCATTGAGAGCACCTTGCTCTTCAAGTTCAGCGAGACGCTTTTTCAGCTCCCACGCAGCGCGCATGCCAGGTAACTCATCGGCGTGCAAACTAGCCTGGATATAGGCCTTGCGCTCGCCCCGGCCGAAACGGAATACGCTCAGTTGGCGCTCGCAGCCCAGGTGCCCCCAGGGCAACAGATGATCGATACGTTCCATATCAGTGCTTCCGTGGAGCCAGGTAGCTCAGCCAGCGGCGCTCAGCCAACTTGAACAGGCGCACCAGGATGAAGGTGAGGCACAGGTAGAACACACCGGCAGTGATGTAGGCTTCGAACGGCAGGTAGAACTGGGCGTTCACCGTGCGTGCGGCACCGGTGATGTCGATCAGGGTGACGATGGAGGCCAGGCTGGTGGTCTGCAACATCATGATCACTTCGTTGCTGTACTGCGGCAGCGCCCGGCGCAGGGCCGACGGCAGCAGAATGCGGCGGTACAGCTTGTAGCGCGACATGCCCATGGCCTTGGCCGCTTCGATCTCGCCATTGGGGGTGGCCTTGAGGCTACCGGCGATTATTTCGGCGGTGTAGGCGCTGGTGTTGATCGCAAACGCCAGGCACGCACAGAACGTGGCGCTGGACAGCAGCGGCCACAGGAAGCTTTCACGCACTGCTTCGAACTGGGCCAGGCCGTAGTAGATCAAGAACAGCTGCACCAGCATCGGCGTGCCACGGATCACATAGGTGTAGAGCCAGGCCGCGCCGTTGACGATCGGCTGCTTGGACACACGCATCAAGCCCAAAGGCAAGGCGGCGAGCAGGCCGAAGAACAGCGAGATGGCCAGCAGTTTGAGGGTGGTCAGCAGGCCGCCAAGGTACAGCGGCATGGCCTCCCAGATGACGTTGTAGTCGAAGATCATAGATCAGCCGCCCTTACGCCTACCGAGTAGCGCTTCTCAAGGTGACGCAAGGCCAGCAATGACACGCTGGTGATCACCAGGTACATCGCCGCCACTGCGAGGAAGAAGGTAAAAGGTTCGCGGGTGGCGTCTGCCGCCTGCTTGGCCTTGAACATCATGTCTTGCAAACCCACCACCGAAATCAGCGCGGTGGCCTTGGTGAGTACCAGCCAGTTGTTGGTGAAGCCGGGGATCGCCAAGCGGATCATCTGCGGCACCATCACCCGGAAAAACACCTGGAAACTACTCATGCCATACGCAAGGCCGGCCTCGGCCTGGCCCTTGGGAATGGCCATGAAGGCGCCACGGAAAGTTTCCGACAGGTAAGCGCCAAAGATGAAACCCAGGGTGCCGATACCGGCGGCCAAGGGGTTCAAGTCGATGTAGTCGTCGTAGCCCAGCATCGGCGCGACGCGGTTGAGCAGGTCCTGGCCGCCGTAGAAAATCAGCAGGATCAGCACCAGGTCGGGGATCCCGCGGATCACCGTGGAGTACAAGTCACCCAGCCAGGCCAACCAGCGCACCGGCGACAGGCGTAACGCGACCCCGATCAGACCCAGAACAATGGCCAAGGCCATGGACGACAAGGCGAGCTGAAGCGTCAACCATGCGCCATCGAGGATGACGGCCCCGTAGCCTTTCAACATGATTCAGGTCCTCGAAAAGGGGGATGAAAAAATGGCGCAAACCGCAGGAATTCTGTTGCTTGCGCCATTTTGGACAGACCGCTAAGACGATTTACTTGGCGTCAGCGCCGTAAATATCGAAGTCGAAGTACTTGTCCTGGATTTTCTTGTACTCACCGTTGGCACGGATCGCGGCAATGGCTGCGTTGATGCGGTCGAGGTTTTCCTTGTCGCCTTTGCGTACGGCGATGCCGATGCCATCACCGAAGTACTTGGCATCGGTGAACTGTGGGCCCACGAACGCGTAGCCTTTACCGGCTGGGGTTTTCAGGAAGCCGTCTTGCAGCAGGGTGGCATCCGCCACGGTGCCGTCGAGGCGACCGGCTTCCACGTCCAGGTAGATTTCGTTCTGCGAGCTGTAAGGCACAACCGTAGCGCCTTTAGGGGCCAGGACTTCCTTGGCGAAACGATCGTGGATCGAACCGCGTTGCACACCGATCTTCTTGCCCTTCAATTCATCCAGGCTGTCGCTGACGGTGGTGCCTTCCTTCATCACCAGCTGCGCTGGGCTCAGGTAGTAGCGGTTGGTGAAGTCCACGGACTTCTTGCGGTCTTCGGTGATGGACATGGACGACAGGATCGCGTCGATCTTGCGCACTTTCAGCGCCGGGATCAGGCCATCGAATTCTTGCTCGACCCAGGTGCACTTCACGTCCATCTGCTTGCACAGGGCGTTGCCGATGTCGTAGTCAAAGCCCACGATGCTGCCATCCGGCGCCTTGGAGGCAAACGGAGGGTAAGCCGCTTCGATACCAATTTTCAGAGGCTTGCCTTCAGCGAAAGCCTGCATGGACAGCACGGACAGCGCCAGGGCGCCCAACAGCACGAGTTTCTTCATCTTGGGACTCCATCGGTATAGGGCAAAACAGCAGTATGAGCCATGGCCCACGATGCGACTTAAGGGAAACCGAATTGCGGTGCTGCGTCCTACACCAGTTACACACTGGAGACGACGAGCGAGTGATCGGCATTCTAACGACAGGCCGGAAGCCGATATTTCCTCAATGCGACAACAATTTACAGAAGCACTGAGAAAGCGGTTCCAGCACATTGACAGCTTCTATTTTTTATGCAGAAGCAAAAGACATTAAACCTGTAGATACTGCAAATTGCGGGCCTATTATTCGCAAACCCTTCTGGGACGGCAAGTCTGGCGTTTAATCTTATTTCTTGGGGTGTCTGGAATGGGGCTTTTCAGGGCACGGGTGTAGCACATTGCCTCATGATTGGGCGTGGGGTTACACATTTGGCAACGGCGGTAACATTCAGAAATCTCCTACGAGAGAAACCGATATTTATTGGGTTGAGGGTTGTGCGGGTCTGTCATACCAGCACCGCCCTCCCTATGAAACGCAATCCAAATGTGGGAGCGGGCTTGCTCGCGAATGCGGTGGGTCAGTCAATTCATGTGTGGCTGACACGCCGCATTCGCGAGCAAGCCCGCTCCCACAGGGGATCTCCACTGCTTGCAAGACCCCAAAAAAAAGCCCCATTCGGCTCACACCGAATAGGGCTATTTCTGACTATCGAGCCTTACGCAACGTTCATGGTCTTGTGCGTCTCAATCAAATGCGCCACTACACCCGGGTCCGCCAAGGTGGAGATATCCCCCAACCCGTCGTACTCAGCCGTGGCAATCTTGCGCAAGATCCGGCGCATGATTTTCCCCGAACGCGTCTTCGGCAAGCCCGGCGCCCACTGGATCACATCCGGCGAAGCAATCGGCCCAATCTCTTTACGCACCCAGTTTTTCAGCTCCAGGCGCAGCGCTTCGTTCGGCTCTTCGCCATTCTTGAGGGTGACATACACATAGATGCCCTGCCCCTTGATGTCATGCGGCACACCCACCACCGCCGCTTCGGCGACTTTAGGGTGGGCGACCATGGCGCTCTCGATCTCGGCGGTGCCCATACGGTGGCCGGACACGTTCAACACGTCGTCCACACGACCAGTGATCCAGTAGTAGCCGTCTTCGTCGCGACGCGCACCGTCGCCGGTGAAGTACATGCCACGGAAGGTCTTGAAGTAGGTGTCGACAAAACGGTCATGGTCACCGTACAGGGTGCGCGCCTGGCCTGGCCATGAATCGAGGATCACCAAGTTGCCTTCAGCCGCGCCTTCGATCAGGTTGCCCAGGTTGTCCACCAGCGCTGGAACCACGCCAAAGAACGGCCGTGCCGCCGAACCCGGCTTGAGCGCGTGAGCGCCCGGCAGCGGGCTCATCATGTTGCCGCCGGTTTCGGTCTGCCACCAGGTATCGACAATCGGGCAACGGGATTGGCCGACGTTCTTGTAGTACCAATCCCAGGCTTCCGGGTTGATCGGCTCACCCACCGAGCCCAGCAAGCGCAGGCTGCTGCCATCGGCGCCTTCCACAGCAGCGGTGCCGGACGCCATCATGGCGCGTATCGCCGTTGGGGCGGTGTAGAGGATATTGACCTTGTGCTTGTCGACGATCTTCGCCACCCGGGTGATCTCCGGATAGTTCGGCACGCCTTCGAACAGCAGCGTGGTCGCGCCATTGGCCAGCGGGCCATAGACGATATAGGTGTGGCCAGTGACCCAGCCGACGTCGGCGGTGCACCAGTAGATTTCGCCTGGGCGGTAGTCGAACACGCGTTCGTGAGTCAGGGCTGCGTACAAAAGGTAGCCGCCGGTGGTGTGCTGCACGCCTTTTGGCTTACCGGTGGAGCCGGAGGTATAAAGGATGAATAGCGCTTCTTCGGCGCCCATCTCTTTCGGCGCACACACGGTGCCCGCCACTTTCATCAGGTCTTCGTACCAGATGTCGCGATGCTGGTTCCACTTGATGTTGCCATTGGTGCGCTTGCACACAATGACTTTCTGGATGCTGTTGGTTTCCGGGTTGGTCAGCGCGTCATCGACGTTGGCCTTGAGGGAAATCTTCTTACCGGCGCGAATGCCTTCGTCAGCAGTGATCACCACCTTCGACTTACAGTCGATGATGCGACCGGCCAGGGCTTCCGGCGAAAAACCGCCAAACACCACGGAGTGAATCGCACCAATGCGGGTACACGCCAGCATGGCCACCACGGCTTCGGGGATCATCGGCATATAGATAGTCACCACGTCGCCGCGGTGCACATCCTGGCCACGCAGGGCGTTGGCGAACTTGCAGACTTGTTCATGCAGCTCGCGGTAGGTGATGGTGCGGCTCTCGGAAGGGTCATCGCCCTCCCAGATGATGGCCGCCTGGTCGCCACGCTCGGCAAGGTGGCGGTCCAGGCAGTTGTAGGAAACATTCAAGGTGCCATCGGCAAACCACTTGATATCAACATGGTGATCGTCGAACGAGGTCTGTTTCACCGCGGTGAAAGGCTTGACCCAGTCAAGGCGCTTGGCTTGCTCACGCCAGAAACCATCGGGGTTGACCACCGACTGCTGGTACATGGCCTTGTAGGTCGCCTCGTCGGTCAGCGTGTTGGCTGCTACTTCGGGGCGAACGGGGTACAGGGAAGCCGCACTCATCTTTCTTACCTCGGTGACAATAGTTGTTTTTGTATGCCCTGTTGTAGCCGGGGCGGCCCCATAGAACCATTCGACGATGGTAGTAACAAGCCCCTACATTTTGCCCTGCTATGCGCTTTTGCCGCTCTGGCCCGCGGCCCGTGGCGCTTTGGGCACTGCGTGAAAAAAGCTTTACCACGGGATTGTTACAAAAACCGCCAATAGTGTTTATCAAAAGCACGGGTATATGAATATAACCTGGGGGCCTAAAATCAACTCCGTCAACAAGACACCGAGATTAACAACGCAACAGCCCCCACGAAGGCAACGTTAATCCGAACCACTCAATACTTAAGTTGCACACGTGGCCTCACAAAGGCCCCGTGACCCACTTCGACCTCAATAAGGTAAATAGAGAAATGAAAGCTTTAGTAGTTATGGCCCTCAGCAGCTTGTGCGCCACCGCCGCCCTGGCCGACGAAGCCCCGACTGACGTAGCTGGCAGCAACGCCCCGATTGTCGAGGACTACACTTACAGCACCCACTTGGATGTCGCTAAAGTAGTGTCCATGAGCGCCATCCCAGATGTGTGCAAAGTAGTACCGGTAACGATGGAATATGAAGACTCACAAGGTCAGCGTCACATTCTTAATTACCATGTAATGGGCAATGGTTGCTCTAACGGATAATAACTTCGTTAGTTAAAACCAAACCTGATCTTATTCGCCGCAAGAAATCGTTCTTGCGGCAAAGAACCTACTTCCAGGCCCATCACGCATCCCGTGTGGGAGCTGGCTTGCCTGCGATGGCAATATCAGTCACGCCCAGCCCATCAAGCCTTCCACATCCCGCGTCCTCATACCCCACTAAACGCCTCCCACCGTCCGTCAAAAAAATCCAAGCCCGGCAAAGCCTTATAAACCCGCACTCTGGCTCAAATAGCAGCCTTTTTGTCTGCGATCCGTGACCATCCGCCTCAACACAAACCGGTTTTTTTCCCCTACAATGCGCGGGTAAATCGGGCCTGCAATATCCCTTTACACTGGGATGAAGAGCCAAACCTGAGGCCCCGCTGGAGCAAGCACCCACCGCTCCGCCCCTCAGCCTCAAGCAGACCACCCGTAACCCTGATTCCGTTTAGTGCCTGCGCGAGCTGTTGCAACAAACGATTCCTTAAGATCCACCGCGGCCTCAGGGCCGTGTGAACACCCAACCATCCGGTTTCACACGGGCACCTTTGAGCCCTCACGCAGGAGACGACACGTCATGCTGAGCTGGGACGAATTCGACAAAGAAGAAGAAGGCGAAGTAGCCACCAAAGGCGCCAACGCCGGCCACGCCACCGAAGCCAACATGGACCGCCTCGACGGCGCCGGCGCTGCTGCCGCCATCGAAGCCCGCGCCGTCACCGCCAGTGACTCGGCCGCGATCATCCGCGCCAAGGCCGCCCTCGACAAACTCGACGTCGCCGAAGGCCTCGCCGAGCTCGAAGGCTCCGCCGCCCGTGTCGCCGTTGACGAAAAGCGCATGATCAACTGCCGCGCCGACCTCAACCAACTCGTGCCCTTCAAGTACGACTGGGCCTGGCAGAAGTACCTCGACGGCTGCGCCAACCACTGGATGCCGCAAGAGGTCAACATGACCGCCGACATCGCCCTGTGGAAAAACCCCGAAGGCCTGACCGACGACGAACGTCGCATCGTCATGCGCAACCTAGGCTTCTTCTCCACCGCCGATTCCCTGGTCGCCAACAACCTGGTACTGGCCGTGTACCGCTTGATCACCAACCCGGAGTGCCGCCAGTACATCCTGCGCCAGGCCTTCGAAGAAGCGATCCACACCCACGCCTACCAGTACTGCATCGAATCGTTGGCCATGGATGAAGGCGAGATCTTCAACATGTACCACGAGATTCCATCGGTCGCTAAAAAGGCAGCCTGGGGCCTGAAATACACCCGTTCGATCTCCGACCCGAAGTTCGAAACCGGCACCGTCGAGACCGACAAAGAACTGCTGCGCAACCTGGTCGCCTACTACTGCGTACTGGAAGGCATCTTCTTCTATTGCGGCTTCACCCAGATCCTGTCCATGGGCCGTCGCAACAAAATGACCGGCGTGGCCGAGCAGTTCCAGTACATCCTGCGTGACGAGTCGATGCACCTGAACTTCGGTATCGACGTGATCAACCAGATCAAAATCGAAAACCCACACCTGTGGGATGCCGAGATGAAAGAAGAAGCGACCCAGATGATCCTGCAAGGGACGCAGCTGGAGATCGAATACGCACGTGACACCATGCCGCGCGGCGTGTTGGGCATGAACGCGGCGATGATGGAGGACTACCTCAAGTTCATCGCTAACCGTCGTCTGTCGCAGATTGGCTTGAAGGAAGAGTATCCAGGGACCACTAACCCGTTCCCGTGGATGAGCGAGATCATGGACTTGAAGAAAGAGAAGAATTTCTTTGAGACGCGTGTGATCGAGTACCAGACCGGCGGCGCGCTGAGCTGGGATTGATTCCTGAGGCCAGTAACATCAAGAAGCCCTGACTCGTTCGGGGCTTTTTTATGCCTCCAGATTGGCCATTTCTTGAAGCACATCGCACACAGCACCTCGCCCAGAAGGGTTCGGATCGCACCAGCAATGCTGTAGCCTTGTGCCCCAATTGCCATCAGCGTTGTCACCGGTCCAGTGATCGGGAGGCTTTTACCGCCGGGCTTTACTCTAAAATCGAAAGATTGATACGCGAGTAAACGCCTGCTGTCACACCTGATGCACGCTCATAAAATAGTAGATAGGACCGAGGCCAACCCGTGAACCCAGACATGCTCGAAGCCGGCCCCGCAGATGCCAAAGTACTTTCCGTCTTTGACTTCGACGGCACCCTGACCCACCACGACAGTTTCGTCCCCTTCCTCAAGTTCGCCTTCGGCCCTGGCGAGTTCTATGGCCGGATGGTGAAACTGGCGGTCCCTGGACTGCGGTTTTTGTTGCGCCAGATCAGCCGGGATGAGTTGAAGGCGCAGTTGATCCGCACCTTTATGACTGGGGTGGAGAAGGCTTGGGTTCAGCAAAAGGCGCAGGAGTATTGCCAGCGTTACTGGACCAAACTGATGCGCCCCAGCGGCTTGCAGTCAGTGGCCGACGAGTTGAAATCGGGGGCGGTGGTGACGCTGTGTTCGGCATCGCCTGCGTTGGTGTTGCAACCATTTGCGGATCGGCTGGGAATCAAGCTGATCGGTACTGAGCTTGAGGTGGTCGACGGGGTGTTGACCGGTAAGCTCACCGGGAATAACTGCCGGTGTGAGAACAAGGTGCTCAGGCTTGAGGCGGTGTATGGGGACCTGGGGGAGTATCGGCTTCGGGCTTGGGGCGATACGCGCGGGGATCGAGAGTTGCTGGCGGCGGCGCAGGATGCGCATTTTCGGCATTTTCATGCGAAGAAGAAGCGGGCTCGGTTGCAGCGGTGATGCGGGTGGGGTTGGCAGGGAGATTGTGTCGATCCCTTCGCAGCCTCGCTAGGGCTCGACAGCTCCCACATTTGATCGGTGTGTATGAAGGTTGTGCACTCTACCGACAGAGTGTGCATCGAGTTCGTCGCTGGAATATCGCCGCGTAGCTCATACCCAATCTTCCACCCGCAAACCTGGCACACGGTCAAATTCGCGCCGGTTGTTACTGACCACAATCAGTCCCTGTGAACGGGCATGCCCAGCAATCATCTGGTCGTATGGACCTATCGGAGTGCCAGCTCGCGCCAACTCTGCGCGAAGCTGACCTGTGTGCATCGCGGCATCCTGGTCGTACTTCAGAACTTCCAGGCGCGCTGCAAACCCTTCGATATCGGCGAGGTTTCGCTCTGGGTAAGGTGATTTTTCCGCCCCGTAAATCAGCTCCATCAGGGTCACTTTACTGATAGCCAATTGGCCATGATGCTTTTTGAACGTCTCGCGCACCTGCTGGGGTTTGTTTTTGATGGTGAAGATGCAGATATTGGTATCGAGCATGAACTTGAGCATTAAAAAGATTCCCGCTCTTGCTCTGCAGGCTGCTCGCGGTCGTTCATAAAGTCAGGGGTAACGCCCTCTCCATCAAACCAGCTGTCCCACGATTCACCAGCCGGCGTGATGATTCGTGCTCTGCCAATTGAGACAACATCTACACGTTTTACGTCGTCCGGCAGTGCAGCGGCCTTTGGCAAACGCACAGCTTGGCTGCGATTGCTTTGGAATACGGAACCTTGGTCCATGATGAGCTACCTCTAGCGATCAAGTGATTACGCAACGCTACACCACGACCTGGATATGTCAACGGGATATACATTTCGTTACTGGTCAACCGTCGATTTCCGGCAAGCAACGCCAACAACGTTTACAGAGGTAATATGGGGTGATTGATTCGACAGGGACACCGCGTCGATCCCTTCGCAGCCTCGCCAGGGCTCGACAGCTCCCACATTTTGATCTCCGTGACAGCCGATATCTGGGTAATATCCGATCACTCAACTCACGGACCCGAGCCCCATGAAATTCGACACGGTCTACTGCCTGAGTCTCGATGAAAAACTGTCGATCTACGACGTAAGAGACCTGAATTTCGACGAAACCGCTGAGTTCGATTCCGACAAGGACAGCTTCCTCTGCCCTAACGATGAATGCCGTGCCGCGTTCGATTCCAGCAATGCGCTGAGCACCTTCAACGCCAAGAACGTCAACTACCTGCGCACCCCGCACTTCAAGAACAAGACCAGCACCCGGCATATCGACGGCTGCCGCTACGCCAGCACGCACAAGGCTGCGAGCGGCGAAAGTGACGACGAGCGCGAGGAAAACTTCCCATCGGAATTTGTGCTCACCCGCCGTCAGTACGAGCGCAAAACATCTGTTATTGGCAGTGAAAAAAACGCCCTACAAGAACCACCGAAGGCGCCTTCAAGCAGCGTTCCCCACGCCCATGTCGCCAGCGACACCGCCCCAGACAAAACCAGCGTGTTCGCCCACCCAGTGGAATGCTACGTCTCCAACATCGACGACAAGGACAGGCTCAAGTCCATGCCGCTGAAGATCGGCGACCACACCGCCACCTACTGGACGTTTTTCAAGAAGATCGAATACCTGCAAGACAACAAGGGCCTGATCTACTGGGGCAAGATCAAAGCCATCAAGGACTACACCAGCAGCTTTCGCATCGATTTCGAAAAGAAGGTGTGGCTCGACAAGAAGCCTTATTCGGTCAACGTTTATCTGAGCAAAAAACTCATCGACAACTACCGCAAGCGCAAGGCGTTTCTGGAGCAGATCAAGGCCGCGGTGGACAGCGAACGGCCTTTGTACTGCTTCTTCTATGGGGTGACGCCGGAGTTGAAGCAGGTGCCCAGCAAGAAGAACCCCGAGCAGACATTCGGGGTATTCAGCGCCAATATCGAGAACCTGGACCACCTGATCATTCGTGAGGCACCAGGGGTGGAATAGCGGTTATGGAAAATCCAGTTGATGAGCGGTCAAAACAACTGTACAAAAACACAGTATAGTTTGCCCTCCCCCGTCAAACCCTGGAGAAACCCCATGTCCTCCCTGGCAATGAGCTCTTTCGTAGAACAGCAGATCGTCCTGCATCAATTCACCGCCAAGCACAGCGCACAAGCCCGCGCGATGCTGGGCTGGAGTCGAGAAGACCTGGCCCGCCATGCCGGCGTCGCGGAAGAAGCGGTACAACGCTTTGAAAGCCACGCCGAGGTGGAGGATGAAACCCGCTTGACCCTGGCGTTTCGGCTGGAGGCTGAAGGGCTGGTGTTTTTTCCGGGGTTTGCACCGGGGTGGGGAATGAGTGCGCGCCGGTTTGAAACCGCAGCACCCGAGCCCTCTGCGCAAGCGATCATTTCTCGTTTGATCGGCTCAACAGCAGCATCGATCTACTAGCTCTGCTGCCTGGTAACAGCAGAGCCAGATTCACGCTTAGCTGGCCTGCACGACCTCTTCAACCGTTTCGTCAGATTCTACGACAGCAGGTGAGGACGGCGCACCCGGCTCAAAAGCAGGCTTCCTGACCGCTTGCGTCGCTTGCTCATAGCCGTAGGCAATCGATAGCAATTTAGGCTCGCTGTTCTTCGTTCCTTGCAGGTGAAGTGCAGTGGGCATACCTTCATCGTCCATGCCGGAAGGTATCGACATGCCTGGGTAGCCTGCGACAGCGCTGAAGTAATAACTGTGCGACAGAAAGTTCGACAGCATGGCGTCAAGATTGTGCTCAATAAGTGGATCGTCGATGACCTGCTGGAAAACCGGCACGATCTTTTCCAACAACTTTTCGAGTTGCTCTGGTGGCACGTCCAAGCCGTTGATCATTTCCAGAATTTTCTGGTCAGGTTGGCCAGGTTGCTGGTTCTGCTTGTTAAACGCGATCAGCTCCGACAGCGATTTAACCGGCAACCCGCTGCGGCCAGCCAGGTAGCCTTCAAGATGCGCCTTGACGTCCTTGAACAATTCGTCGTTGTACGCGTCGTATCCGTCAATCGAAATGCAATTATCCAATAGATGTACCGGCACCAGAATCGCACCTTTGTCCTTCAATACCTCCAGCGCCTGCTCAAAGTGCTTCCTGTCAGCTCTTATTGCCGGGTTCGCGGCATCTTGCGCAGACAATTCAGGCAGCGGCGCATAGCCAATTCGCTTTCCCTTTAACGCATCAGCATGCAAGCCATCGTCGTATGCATCGGTTTCGGTCATTGCATTGAGTGCCTCAGCGGCATCACGGACATTTCGCGTAAACGTACCCACCGTGTCCATTCGCGAACTGGTCATGACGCCTTCAGTACTCACCAGCCCGGCAGTAGTTTTCAAGCCAAAAACCCCGTTATAAGCAGCAGGGGCAATAATCGATCCATTGGTTTCCACACCCAACGCCAGGGGCACATGGCCTTGGGCGACGGCCACTGCGGAGCCCGAACTCGAACCGGCTACCTGCCCACCCAGACGATGCGGGTTGAGCGTCTGACCACCTCGGGAACTCCAACCATCAGCCGGTGCCTCAGAGCGGAAATTGGACAATTCACTCAGGTTGGTTTTACCCACCACCACTGCACCCGCCTTGAGCAGGTTATCCACGACCTTCGCATTTTTTTCCGCCGGTGCCCCGACCAACGCGTTCGAGCCGGCGCTGGTCTGCATGCGGCCCTTGGTTTCAAATACGTCTTTAAGCGCGATGGGAACGCCGTGCAGATAGCTGCGAACCTGCCCGCGGCCGCGTTCCTGATCGCGCGCCTTAGCCTCGCTGAGGGCATCAGGGTTTGTTTCGATAAACGCGTTTCCCCCTTGCAATCCCTGGTCGATATTGGCGATCAGCTTCAAAGAGTCTTTGACGAGTGACTCTGACGTGGCTCCTCCCTGTCGAGCCATATCCTTCGACATTTCACAAGCACTCTTGAATCCCTGGGGAGGGTTAGAGATAGCCTGCGCCAAACCCTGCGTCCAACCCATCATTGAAACTGGTCCGATCATAAAATGGCCTCTGTTTGACTGGACATGACGCTATCGGTCGATAGCTGCGTCCCAGTCTAAAAAAGCGCCCACGTAACGCCTTTAAGGTGAATCTTGCCGGACCGTGCGATCACGTATTCAAGCGCGTGGTCAGACGTAAGGTTTGACGTAATACCGGGCGCAAAGCCAGTGTCAGACAACTGAGACGATCACCCGCCCACCGTGCGCCGTAAAACCAGATCCTCGTTCCGTCTTCAAGCACTTCGCAGGCACTGGGATTGCCGTTGCTGTGCGCCTTCTGAAACGCAGGGCTGCTTTCCTGGCAGATCAAAGCGTCGAGACGGTGCTCGATGACGCACTCATCGATCGCATCCCAGCGTGCGTCCACCAGCACCATGAACGCGCCAGCCAGACGCAGGGCATTTAGTGCTTGAAGGAAGGAAGTACTGTGCTCATGCCAATGGGCAAACCCGATGCGCCAACCGACCATCTCCTGAGAAGGGCTAAAGGCACTGTTGTTCATCACCAAAGGCACCTCCACCATCACCGGTTCCTGAGGCTCGGCACCACTCAAGGCGATCAACGAAAAGGCGGGGTCACGGGAAGGCTTAATGGGCAGGGCCGGCGAATCATAGCCGGGAATGGGAGGGCCGCCCTTACGCAGCGTATGAACCGCGGGCTCAACACCGAAAGTGATAGCACGCGCATCGGCACCCACGGCAGTAGGACACGTCGGTGCGGGGTCCGCCGGAATATTCCCCAGCCGACAAAACAGCCCAACCTGCCGCGTCTTCCAACATTTATCATCCATTAGGAACGCCCCCGAAAATGTCATTTCCCGGGGATCATCGCACTGTCCTCCAGCGCCTGTCGCAGCCCTGAAACACCCTGAAAACTCCTTTTGGTTTTCAGTTCAGCGCGGGGCCCTCAACACCTTGAGTCTCGACTTCCAACCACCACGCATACCCACGCTCAGGCTGGTTCAAACTGAACGCCTGCCCCATCGGCGGCGTGGTAATCGACACATTGCGCTCCCAAGCCAGGGCCATGATGCGGTCGAACGGTTCGTGCCAGGCATGGAACGCCAGGTCGAACGTGCCGTTGTGAATGGGCAGCAACCAGCGCCCTTTAAGGTCGATATGCGCCTGTAGGGTTTGCTCCGGTTGCATGTGCACATGGGGCCAATCAACGTTGTAAGCACCGGTTTCCATCAGCGTCAGATCAAACGGGCCGTACTGTTCGCCGATGCGTTTGAAGCCATCGAAGTAGCCAGTGTCGCCACTGAAAAAGATCCGTCGTGCGCCGTCGATCATGACCCAGGAACACCACAGGGTCTGGTTGGCATCAAACAACCCACGGCCGGAAAAGTGTTGCGCAGGCGTGGCGACAAAACGGATGCCATCCACCTCGGTGCCCTGCCACCAATCCAACTGACGCACTTTGCTGGCATCCACACCCCATTTCACCAGGATGTCCCCCACACCCAGCGGCGCCAGGAAGTAACGGGTCTTGTCGGCCAATTGGACGACAGCCTTGTGATCAAGATGGTCGTAGTGGTTGTGGGAAAGAATCACCGCTTCCAACGGCGGCAGTTCTTCGAGGCTGATGGGTGGCTGATGGAAACGCTTGGGGCCGGCCCAACTGAACGGCGAGGCCCGCTCGGCGAACACCGGGTCGGTGACCCAGAACTTGCCGCGCATTTTCAGCAATACGGTGGAATGCCCCAGGCGGAACACGCTGTGATCCGGGGCTGCCAGCAGTTGCTCGCGGGTCAACGGCTGCACCGGAATCTGCCCCACCGGTCGCGTACTGCGCGGCTTGTTGAACAGCATGTTCCAGAAAATTCGTAAGGTTTTGCCAAAACCGCCGTGCTGCACCGGAGCATCGTTGCTGAAATGCCCTTGGTCCTGCTCGGCAGGCTTGAGCGCAGCAGGCGCGGGGTCGAGTCGGGATGAAATCGTGGCCATTACCAGGTAACTCCTACAGACCGCTCAGAAAATTACACTGCACAGTGTAGTTTCAAGATTGCAACAAAACTTGGACCAAGTAAACTGCCCAGTGTAATTTTCCTTATAAGAGCCGAGCACCACCCATGACTGCCCCTCTACGCCTCACCGACCGCAAGCGCGAAGCCATCGTGGCTGCCGCCATCGCCGAGTTTCGCGATAACGGTTTCGAGGTCACCAGCATGGACAAGATCGCCGCCACCGCCGGGGTTTCCAAGCGCACGGTGTACAACCACTTCCCCAGCAAGGAAGAACTCTTCGCCGAAATCCTCCACCAACTCTGGGCCAGCAGCGTGGCGCAGTTGGATGTGGGCTACGCCAGCGACCGCCCGTTACGCGAGCAACTGCGCGGGTTGCTGCAAGCCAAGATGAAAATGATGTCGGACGCCAATTTTCTCGACCTGGCTCGGGTGGCCATTGCGGCCACCATTCATTCGCCAGAACGCGCCCAAGACATGGTCACCCGCCTGAGCAAGCGCGAGGAAGGCTTTACCCAATGGGTGCGCGCCGCCCAGGAAGACGGCCGCCTCAGTTGCAGTGACCCGGCATTTGCCGCCCACCAGATCCAGGGCATGCTCAAGGCCTTCGCTTTCTGGCCCCAGATTACCCTTGGCCAACCGATATTGGACGACCCTCACCAGGCCAGTGTGATCGAGTCGGCCATCGACCTGTTCCTCGCCGGTTATGAGGTCAAACGCCCTCCTTTGCCGTAAAAACCTGTTGCGCGAACGACATTGCGGGTCGTTTTTGACGCATTTGCCCTCTGTTTTGCAGAAATGGCCTGGAAGGACACTGATTATTCGCGCCGGAATACCTGACAATATTCAGCGGTATTATCCGATCAACGGTTACCTCGCGAACGAACGTCGTCGTATCTGCAAAAGAGTTGGCCCAGGAATCTATGGAAAACAGACAAGGCAAAGGGCTTTCATTTGCCACGCGCATCTACCGGCCAAGAATCATCGGCACCGCCATGTGCTGCATCAGTGTCGCCGCCGCCCTGGCTCCGCTGGCAAAGCCTGACTGGGTCTGGGCTTTGTTGCTGGTCAATGGTTTTGTCTGGCCGCACCTGGCGTATCTACTGGCAACCCGCTCAAAATTTCCCTACGACGCCGAACAGCGCAACCTGGTGCTAGACGCCTTGTTCAGTGGGTTCTGGGTTGCCCTATTGCAGTTCACCCCGCTGACCACCGTGACCTTGCTGTCCATGGTCTCCATGAACAACGTCGCAGCGGGCGGCAAGCGCCTGCTTTTCCGCGGAGCCCTGGCCCAAGTACTTGGCGCGGGCGTTGCTGCGCTGCTGTTTGGCCTGCAATTCAACCCGTTGGTGAGCCTGGTGCAGGTCTACGCCTGCTTGCCGATGCTGACCCTCTACCCGATGGCCATCGGTATGGTCTGCTATCAACTGGCGATCAAACTGTCGGAACACAAACGCGCCCTCAGCGCCCTGAGCCGCATCGACAGCCTCACCGGTCTGCTCAACCACGGCTCGTGGAAAGACCTGCTGCAACTCAAGTTCCACAAGTGCCAGCAGCAACAAAGCCACGCCACCATTGCATTGATCGACATTGACCACTTCAAGCAGATCAATGACTCCCACGGCCATATCGTCGGCGATGCAGTACTGCGACAGTTGAGCGCGGAGTTGCGGCGCAACCTGCGGGAAAACGACTTGGCCGGACGTTACGGTGGCGACGAATTCTGTGTGATTCTTCCGCAAATGCCCTTGGGGCAGGCCGCGCAAGCCATGGAGCGCATGCGCGAAACCTTTAGTAATTACCGTAACCCGCAGATTCCAGAACTGCGCGTAAGCCTGAGCATCGGCCTGGCGGACTTCCAAGCGTCCTACACCGATGCGGCCATGTGGCTGAATGCGGCAGACCGTGCGCTATATATGGCCAAGGACACCGGGCGTAACCGGGTGAATGTCAGCGACGACGTCATCGCCCATACCGCGTGAAAATTGTCCTACAGCACCTCGTCTGATTTTTTCTACTAACGTCCACACCGATAGCATAATGCCGCCATCGGTCGATTTGTACGAAAAGTGCCTGCTCCGGGACCGAACTTCTGGCACAGCGCAGCACTCTGAACCCGTTGTTCCACCCCTGCTGTCAGCACCAGGAAGCTGGCATTGAGCACGTCAACCGTAGGCCCAGCGCCCTACGGGGGCAGGCGACCTTGCATGGATACCCCCGACGCTTGCTTGCCCGAGCCCCCGAACATGCTATTCAACGCCCATAAAAAAACCATCAACACCCTGCAACACACCGTCGCCCAACAGGCCAGCCTGCTGGACGCCATCGAACGCTCCATGGCAGTGATCGAATTCGACCTGCAAGGCCATGTGCTGCGGGCCAATGACAACTTCCTCAAGACCATGGGCTACCGCGCCGAGCAGATCCTGGGCCAGTCCCACCGAATGTTCTGCACCCCGGCCTTCGCCCGCAGCGCCGAATACAGCCAACTGTGGTCGAACCTGCGCAGTGGCCAATTCCAGTCAGGCACCTTCGAACGGGTAGCCGGCACCGGCCAGTCGGTATGGCTGGAAGCCAGCTACAACCCGGTTCGAGATGAAGCGGGCCAAGTATTGAAGGTGGTGAAGTACGCCATGGACGTCACCCCGCGCCTGCAAGCCGAAAGTGAAGCCAATGCCAAATTGGACGCCATCGGCCGTGCCATGGCGGTGATCGAGTTCAACCTCGACGGCACCATCATTACCGCCAATGCCAATTTCCTACAGCGCATGGGCTATAGCCTGGCGCAGATCCAAGGCCAGCATCACCGCCTGTTCTGCCCAGCCGCAATAGCCAGCAGCGCGGCCTACAGCGATTTCTGGCGACGCCTGAACCAGGGCGAAATGTTCAGCGGCCAGTTCGAGCGCGTGGACAAACACGGCCAGACCGTCTGGCTCGAAGCCAACTACAACCCGGTGTACGACGCCAGCGGGCGCCTGTGCAAAGTGGTCAAGTTCGCCTCTGACGTGACCGCCATGGTGCAACAACACAGCGCCGATGCCGCCAGCGCCGCCCAGGCCTATCACATCTCCCTGACTACCCGGGACATCGCCGAAAAAGGCGCCGAAGTGATCCAGCAAACCGCCACCGGCATGCGCGAAATCGCCGCCGATATCGACGGATCTTCCCAACTCATCGCTAAATTGGGCGAGCGTTCGCAGCAGATCACCGCCATCGTCAATACCATTCGTGGGATTGCCGACCAGACCAACCTGCTGGCCCTCAACGCCGCCATCGAAGCGGCCCGTGCCGGTGAACAGGGCCGTGGGTTTGCCGTAGTGGCCGATGAAGTGCGCCAGTTAGCGGCACGCACCAGCGGCTCCACTGCGGAGATTTCCAGCATGATCGCAATGATCCAGGAGGAAACCCGCCTGGCCATCGACAGCATGGACGGCACGCGCGACCGTGCCGCACAGGGCGTGGACCTGGCCAACCGCGCAGGCACGGTGATTTTGCAGATTCGTGAAGGCACCAGCGAAGCGGTGCAGGCGGTGAGTGCATTTGCCAACGAGCGTGGCGGCAACTGACCTGTTCTTCATGTGCCCGGGCGGGGGCTCGGTCTATAGTGCTTGATTGTGTTCACGCCAAAGATCCGAGCCCGCCATGACCCCAGATAAACCCGAAGCAGCCCCCGTCGATCACCTGCGTTTCCATCGAGGCCACGCCCACCTGGCGCCGACCTTTGGCAACGACACCTTCGCCCTCAAGGCCGAAGCCTTCGCCCGGTTCTTCGGCACGCCCACCTTTCTGGGGGCGCAAACCGCCATCGTGGTGCTGTGGGTGGTGCTGAACATGACCGGTATCACGCACTTTGACGTGTACCCGTTCATCCTGCTCAACCTGGCGTTCAGCCTGCAATCGGCTTATGCCGCGCCGTTGATCCTGCTGGCCCAGACCCGCCAGGCCGCACGCGATAAAGCCCAATCCGACGCCGATGCACAGCACCGCGAAGCCCTCGCCGTGGCCAACACCGAACGCCAGGCCCAGGCCGCACACACCACCAAGCAGTTGCTGGAATTGCTGGAGCAGAACACCCGGCTGACGGAGATGACCAAGCAACTGACCGAACATATCGAAAGCCTGACGTGCGAGATGCATGAGCATTTTGTGCGCAAAACCTGAGGCCCCACATTTGGCCGCACGTTGCGCTTACGATTTCATCTGCACATGCCGCCCCAACTCATCAAACAAGGTCACCACCGAACGCAACGCCCGGCAATCGGGACGTGTGAGCAACCACAGCGCCGTATCGTGCCCGGCCAGCGCCGGGCCCAGCGGTTGCAAACCGTCATCCAGGAGAAAATCCGGCAACGCTGCAACCCCCATCCCCGCCCGCACCAACTCGCTGACCGACAACATGCTGTTGCAGCGATAACTGGGGCGCACGCCCGGCAGGTGCTCTCGGCGCCAGGCGACGGTGGGGTGGTCGGGCATGAAATCGTCCGGCGCGATCCACGCCAACTCGTTTAACTCACGACCCTGCTGCATGCGAGCGTATGCCGGGCTGGCGCAGACCTGATAGGCCACGCTGCCCAGGCAACGTCCTACCAGATGCTCAGGGGGTGTTCGGGTGAGGCGCAGGGCGATATCCGCGTCCCGGCGGCTGAGGTTGGCAAAATCATTCGAAGTGCTCAGCTCCAGCACCAACGCCGGATACGCCGGCATGAACTGCGCCAAGGCCGGCAACAGCAAACCCTGTAACACCGAGTCGGTGCAGGTAAGGCGCACCGTGCCGCTGATCACTTCACCGCCCTGCTCCACGCCAATGCGTGCGGCTTCCAGGGCTTGCTCGGCGCGTTCAGCCTGCAGCGCAAGATCTCTGGCCAGGCTGGTGGGCAGGTAGCCGGCGCGGCTTTTTTCGAACAGCGTCTGGCCCAGCGCCGCTTCAAGGCGCCGCACGGCGCGAAACACCGTGGACACATCCACCCGCAACAGCGCCGCCGCCCGCGCCAGGGTGCCACCGCGTACCAAGGCGAGGATTAATGACAGGTCTGGGTAGTCAATCTGATAGTGCGTCGCTGCATTGAACATATGGGCTAACGCCAATTTTGATTGCATCGACGCCAATCTATAGTGCGCCCCAGGACACCACAAGCCATGGGCTGCACACGATGAAAACCACCCCGCTGCACCTCGCCTTGATCGGCGATTACGACCCCGACGTCACCGCCCACCAGGCCATTCCCCTGGCGCTGCAACAGGCCGCCGACAGCCTTGGCATCACGGTTCATCTGCAGTGGCTCAGCACCGACGCCCTGCCCCATTCACTTCACGGCTTCGACGGCTTCTGGTGCGTGCCCGCCTGCCCCTACCGCGACATTGACGGCGCACTGCGGGCCATCCGCTTTGCCCGCGAGCAGAAGCGGCCTTTCCTGGGCACCTGCGCCGGTTTTCAACATGCCGTGCTGGAATATGCTCGCAACGTACTGGGCTGGGCCGATGCCGAACATGGCGAACTGGCACCGGATGCCAAGCGCGCCGTGATCACACCGTTACACTGTGCGTTGGTGGAAGCGACCGGCACGGTGCGATTGGTGCCCTATACCCGTATCGCCGAAGCCTACGGCACCCTGGACCTCAACGAAGGCTATCGCTGCCGCTACGGCATGAACCCTGAGTTCCTCGACACCCTGCTGGAAGGCGATCTGATTCCCAGTGGCCACGACTCGGCAGGCGACCTGCGCGCAGTGGAGTTGCTCGACCATCCGTTCTTTGTCGCCACCCTGTTCCAACCCGAGCGGGCCGCGCTCAAGGGCATCACCCCACCGTTAGCAATTGCCCTGCTCAAGGCCTGCCAGGCGGTGTCGGCATGATCGCCCGCACACCGGCCCCGCCCTATTACGCAGTGATATTCACCTCGCTGCGTACCGAGGGGGATCATGGCTACGGCGAAGCGGCCGGCCGCATGCTTGAGCTGGCACGTGAGCAACCGGGGTTTCTCGGGGTGGAGGCGGCGCGGGAGGATGGGTTGGGGATTACCGTGTCGTATTGGGAGAACGAGGCGGCGATTCTGGCGTGGAAGCAGCAGGCCGAGCATCGGGCGGTGCGTGAGCAAGGGCGAGCACATTGGTATTCGGCGTTTCAGACACGAGTGTGCAAAGTCGAACGAACCTACTCCTTCCAAAGTTGAAATGCTGACCATTGTGGGAGCGGGCTTGCTCGCGAATGCGGTCTATCAGTCAAAGATAAGTTGATTGACACACCGCTTTCGCGAGCAAGCCCGCTCCCACATTTTGATCTTCACATGCCCCGAAAAAGTGTCGTATCAGCTCACCAAACTACGCAACGCACTGATCTGTGGAATCTCCACCCGCCGCATATACACCCGTAGCGGCTCAGTGATGTTAATGCGCTCGTCGATGTTCTGGTCCAGCAGCAACTGAATGCGCTCACGGGACAACGTCATGGTGTCGTCCGCCGCCGGCAACCAGACGAACTCAGCGGTGGGGATGATGCCGTCGTCGGCCACGTCCATGCCGAAGGAGTCTTCGCTGAATCGCACGATGTACTGGCCGGACTTGCGGTTCAGGCCCACGAACCCATGGAGTTGGTCAGCGGCCTGGCAGATAAGCTCGGAAGTGATGCGCATGGTAAACCTCACTGAAAAGTCCCACAGGGACTGGAAAGATGGTTTACACGCGTGGCAGAAAGTACTGCCCTCTAGCGGGGCAGCTTCGGGCAAGAGTACTGCAATGCATCCTAAAAAAGATCGGAAATTTGACGAGTGCGCACGTTAATGTCGGTTTGGTGATAGCGCCGTTCGCAATCAATTGTTAAAAAGGAGGCCTTCTCAAAGTTACCTCCACGAAAGGACTTCGCTTATGCCTGTCACGTTTACCAAGAGCGCCCTGCTGCTCGCACTGATGCTGGGCCTTGGCCAAGCGCAGGCTGCGGGCCCCATCAGCCCGGCTGAATTGGCAACAAACGAAGGCATTCCATACCCGGCAGTCATCGCCCACCGTGGCGCTTCCTACGACGCCCCCGAGTCCACCGCCGCGGCCTACAAGGTCGCTCGCGACCTGGGCGCCGACTACCTGGAAATGGACCTGCAACGCAGCAAGGACGGCGTGCTGTTCGCTCTGCATGACAACAACCTGCAACGCACCACCGACGTGGCCACCAAGTTCCCCGAGCGCAAAGACGCTCCGGCCAACGAATTTACCTGGAAAGAACTGCAAACCCTCGACGCCGGCAGTTGGTTCAACGCAGCCTACCCCGACCGCGCGCGCCCTGGTTTCGTCGGCCTGAAAATCCAGAGCCTGGACGACATCATCAAGATCGCTGAAGGCAACCCGCAGCACAAACCCGGCCTGTACATCGAGACCAAGGAACCCAAGCAATTCCCCGGCATCGAAGCCGACCTTAAAAACAAGCTGCTGGACAAAGGCTGGCTGAGCTCCGCCGGCTCCAAGCTAGGCAAGAGCAACACTGGTGTCGGCCAGGGCCGTGGCCGCGTGGTGCTGCAGACCTTCGAGAAATCCAGCCTGGTCGAACTGCAAAAAGAGATGCCCAACACGCCGAAAATCCTGCTGCTGTGGGTCGGTGAAGGCAGCATCGAACCCCTCAACAAGCAAACCTTCGCCGAGTCCGGTGAAACCACCAAGGCCGCCTACTACGCCAAGCAGCAACCCAAAGACGCCGCCGAGTTCGAAAAGTGGGTCGACGAAGCCAAGAGCCTCGGCGCCATCGGCACCGGCCCGTCGGCTGAGTTGACCGACCACGGCGACCAGAGCTACACCGACCTGGTCAAGCCTGAGATGAACAAACTGACTCACGACAAAGGCCTGCTGGTGCACGTGTACACCGTGGATGAGCCCGTGGACTTCCAAAAAGTGATGAGCGCCGGCGTCGACGGCATCTTCACCAACCGCGCCGCCGAACTGTTGAAGTTCTACAAGCGCTGGCCGTCGTCCAGCGTGCAAGACCTGCTGAACGACCATAAGTACTGAGTGAAGGCCCAATGGTCAGGCCGCCTATGGCTGGGGCATGACTACGGCCTGATCATCGGCGAGCTGGGGCGCACCGCGCCCCATGCGCACTACGCCCACCAGTTGATGTTCAGCTGCGGCGCGCCGATCACGGTAAGCCTGCAAGGCCTGGTCATCACGGCCCAGCGCCTGTTTATCCCTTCGCGGCAAACCCACGCCATTCTCGATTCAGAAGGTGAAGTGTCGGTGCTATATGCCGAACCCGCCGTGTTTGATATCGCCCCCTTGTTGCAACAGGAACTGTCGCTGGAAGCCGTGCGCCAACTGCCTCGGCGCCGCCTGGACGACCCGCGCCTGGAACGCGCCCTCGCCGCCTTGGATGAACAGCTCACCGGCAAAGTGTCGGCCCAGGCCCTGGCTCAGGCGGCGCACCTGTCATTGAGCCAGCTGGAGCGCCTGTTTTCCCATCAACTCGGCTTGCCCGTACGCCGCCTGGTGCTATGGCGGCGCTTGCGCATCGCCCTGCACTTGGCCCTGGCCGGCAGCACGCTGACCGACGCCGCCCATGGTGCGGGGTTTGCCGATTCGGCGCATTTTTCGCGGACCATGAAGCAGCTGTTCGGCGTGACGGCGGCAGCGTCGTTGCGCCAACTCGATGTGCGATTGCTAACGTAGCGCTTCGGGGAGCGACGGTTCCTTGACCGTACGCGCCGGCTTGAACGGGTCCAGCATCTGCGCCCCGTAAGCCACCGGGAAATCCGGGCGGCTGCCAATCCCCAAATCCCCCAGCCCCATGCGATAGCCCTCGCGGTAATACGCGGTGCCCAACAGCCAGTCCCACAGGTTGAAAAACAGCCCGAAATTCACATCCCCGGCACGCCCGTATTTCATATGGTGAAACCGATGCACCGGCGCCCAGGCGAACACCCAGCGCAGCGGCCCCAGGCGCATGTCCACGTTGGAATGCTGCAACAGCAATTGCAGGGCGATGGCCAACGCGAGCAACTGCGCCACCTCCAGGGGAATACCCAGCAGAATCAGCGGCAGCAGGCCGGCGGTGGCTTCGAGCATTTGGTGCAACGGGTGCTTCATCAAACCGTTGAACCCATACAAACGCTGCACGCTGTGGTGTACCGCATGCAAGCGCCAGAGCGGCGCGATGCGGTGGCTGGCGTAATGCATCAGGGTGATGCCTGCGTCGGCGAGCACGATGGCCAGCAACAGTTGCTCCCACAGCGGCCAGCCGCGAGGCCAGACACCGTCGATCGCTAGCAGGACGGTAAGCCCCGGCAGGATCAGCAAACCCACTGCGTTGAGGCTTTCATTGACCAGCGCGTGCAAGGTGTCGCGCCGACGATCGCCCAGGTTGTGGTTCCATTGCGGGTCATAGGGTAGCCATTGCTCCGTCACAAACGACACCGCAATCGCTGCAAAAAACACCAGGATCAGCCCGTCCGGCAGCCAAATCCCACACGCGATAAACCCCAGCAGAAAGGCCGGTGCATAAGTCCAGCTCACTAAGCGCTTCATCCCGAGTCTCCATTTAAATGAAGCCCCAGCATGAAATCCGGCGCGCCTGACGGATTGAACAAACTGCGCAACTGCTTGAAATAATTAAGGGAGAGTTAAGTTGTGCTGGCTAACCTGAGGCCACTTAAACAGCTCACCCCAGAAGGACACACACACGATGAAAACCTTGACCGCCTTGTTTGCCGCCACCGCCCTGACCCTGACTGCTGGCCTGGCACAGGCTGACGTACGCCCAGACCAGATTCCAAGTCTGTTGCAGTCCGGCGCGGTGAAGCCGTTCGAGCAGCTCAACAAAGACGCCCTGGCCAAACATACCGGCGCGACCATCACCGACACCGAGCTGAAAGACAAAGCTGGTCGCCTGGTATACGAAGTCGAAATGCGCGATACCAGCAATGTGAAGTGGGATGTGAAGCTCGACGCCAAGACCGGTGAAGTGCTGGAAAACAAGCAGGACACCTGAGTTTTCTAGTACTCACCGCAGATCCAATGTGGGAGGGGGCAAGCCCCCTCCCACACTTGAACAGCGTCATTTTCGATTGCTAATCAGGCACCAAGACGCGCCGTCACCTCATTCAACTCCCCCGACAACCCCCGCAGATTCTGGCTCGCCGCTTCGGTGCGCTGCACGTTGTCCATATTCGCCGTGGCCACCGTGGTGATCTGAGTAATGTTGCGCGAGATATCCTCGGCCACCGAGGTCTGCTCTTCTGCCGCCGTGGCAATCTGACGGTTCATGTCGCGAATCGCCTCTACGGCCTGAGTGATATGCGCCAACATTGCACCCGCCTGCGCGACCTTCTCCACACTTTCATCGCTGCTCGACTGGCCGCTGACAATCGCCTGGGCCGCATCCACCGCGCCGGTTTGCACCGCGTGGATAATCTGGTTGATCTCGATGATCGACGCCGCCGTGCGTTGCGCCAGCGACCGTACTTCATCGGCCACCACCGCAAAACCACGCCCCGCTTCGCCTGCGCGGGCGGCTTCAATGGCGGCGTTGAGCGCCAACAGGTTGGTCTGCTCGGCGATGCCGCGAATCACTTCCAGCACCTTGCCGATGCGCACGCTGTCGGTTTCCAGGCGGCGGATGATGGTGCCGGTGTTGAGGATCTCGTTGCGCATCTGGCCGATGGTGGCGATGGTGACTTTCATCACTTCGCCGCCTTCGCGGGCCGAATGATCTGCCTCATCGGCCGCCCGTGAAGCGCTGGCAGCGTGGCGGGCGACTTCCTGGGCGGTGGCCGACATTTCGGTCATGGCCGTGGCCACCTGGTCGGTGCGGTTGAATTGTTCGTGGGTGCCGGCGCTCATCTGCCCGGCAATCGAGTTCAATTCGCCGCTGGCGCTCACCAGATCAGTGGCGCTGCGCTGCAAGCGGCTGAAAGTTTCGGCGAGGAAGTCGCGCAAGGTGTTGGCCGCAGCGGCCAAGTGCCCCAGCTCATCCTGGCGCCGGCTGGCCACTCGTTCGGCAAAGCGGCCGTGGCTGAGTTGGGTCACGTAGTCGATCAGGCCACGGATCGGCAGGATCAGGTTGCGGTTGATCAACCACAGGCTGAACAGCCCGATCAGCGCGCCGGACAGCAGCATGATCCCCAGGCCCACCAGCACGGTGCGCTCGGCATAGGCGCTGATGGCCTTGGATTGCTGGCTGCCTTGCTCGCGCAGGTCGCTGACCAGGGCGCTCATCTGCTCGCTGGCGGCGCGGTCTACGCCTTTGACGGCCACGTCGCCGGCCGTCGCATCGGCGCCCGCCGCGACATAGGCATCACGGCCCTTCTGATAAGCCACGCCGAGTTGCTGGTGTTCCTGGCGCAGGGTTTCGATGCGTCGGCTCAGGCTCGGGTCGCTGCTGGTCTGGGTGACCAGGCGGGTGAGGATGCCTTGTACATCGCGCTGGCGGTCCTGGAACTGGCCCCAGTATTTCTCCATGTCCTGGGGCTGCTTGCCGCGCAGCAGGACGTTTTTCCATTCTTGCACCTGCACCTTGAATTGCAGGTTGGCCTCATCGATCAACTGCGAAGTGAGCAACGGCCCATCAATCAAACTGCGATAACTCTGCACCCCATTGGACAGGAAATTGAAACAGGCCAGGGCGATCAACAGCATCGCCAGCAGGCTGCCACCGAGCAGCGACAGGATTTGTGCTCTCAAGGAGGTACGCAAAACATTCATCGGGGAAAAGCCTCGATACAGGGAATTGGTGCATGCACGCCTAACTTCCCTGTCATCAAAAGCACCGCCCATCCACAGCGGTTCTTAATGCCTTGAATCGGCCGCGCTAGAGGCTTCTTGAACGGATGCTGACAAACGGTCAAATAAATGTCACCCCAGCGAAATAAATTCAAAACCGTCACAAAACTGTCAACTTCACTTGCAATGATTCGCTACGCGACCTGCGAAACGTCCTACAGGTCATTTCCCTGCGAGCCCCCATGAACCACAGCATTGATCACAGCCACCAGGACCCCGATCTGTTTGGCTTGCTCTACGGTTTTCGTTTTCGCCCCGGTGAAAAAGGCGAGCAGATTGATTCGGCCACTGCCCTCAAGGCCTTGCAGCAACCGGACGACCCGCAAGAATTCCTGTGGTTGCACCTGAACCTGGCCCACGCTGCGTGTGAGCGTTGGATGCAGTCGCACCTGGACTTGCCCGAAGAGTTTTTCGAAGCCTTGCACGAGGGCTCGCGCTCCACCCGCATAGAGCATGTCGACTCGGCCTTGCTGGCGGTGGTCAACGACGTGGTGTTCAACTTCAGCAGCATGGTTTCGTCGGATATTTCCACGCTGTGGGTGTGCGCCCGCAGCCGCTTGCTGATCAGCGCACGCCTGCAACCGCTGCACTCGGTGGACAAACTGCGCTCGTCGGTGAAAGCCGGTGAGCACTTTCGCTCGCCGCTGGAATTGCTGGTTCATTTGCTGCGCGACCAGGGTGAAGTGCTGACCCAGATCGTGCGCAAGACCAGCATCAGCGTCGACCATATCGAAGACCAATTGCTGTCCTCGCGCCTGTCCACCAACCGCGCTGAACTGGGCGCCGCACGCCGGGTACTGGTGCGCCTGCAACGCCTGCTGGCGCTGGAGCCGGGCTCGCTGCTGCGCCTGCTCAACCGCCCACCGCAGTGGCTGCAAAAGGAAGACGTGAAGGAGCTGCGCAAATCCACCGAGGAGTTTGCGCTGATCATCAACGACCTGACGGCCCTGGGTGAACGCATCAAGCTGTTGCAGGAAGAGATCGCCGCCAACCTCAACGAACAGAGTAACCGCACGTTGTTTACCCTGACAGTGGTGACGGTGTTGGCGTTGCCGATCAACATCATTGCGGGTTTTTTTGGCATGAATGTGGGGGGTGTGCCGCTCTCTACGGACCCCGAGGGGTTCTGGATTCTGGTGGCGCTCGTTGCCACATTTACTGTGATCGCCGGACGCTGGGCCTTCCGCAAATTCGCACCTTGAAATGCACTCCCACAATTTAATCCCGCCGTGTCAGTTCGATCAGCGGCGACCTCAATTAACCAAACACTGACGTGCGGCAGCATCTCTGTAACATCTTGCAATGATCATAAGCGACATCCTCCCCACACTGGATGCCCCGGCATGGCCACCCCTTCCCTCACTGCCGCCACACACGCAGACCCCAAACCCCGGCTGGACAAAAAGAACAACCTGGTGACGGTGATCATTTTCTTCGCCGTGCTCGCCATGGGCCTGTTGTTCACCGCCTACAGCCTGATGCACGACATGAATGAGCTGGGCACCGTGGTCACCACCTGGACGCCGTTCCTGCTGCTGGGTGTGGCGCTGTTGATCGCCTTGGGTTTCGAGTTCGTCAACGGTTTCCACGACACCGCCAACGCGGTGGCGACGGTGATCTACACCAACTCGCTGCCGCCGCATTTTGCGGTGGTGTGGTCGGGCTTTTTCAACTTCCTCGGGGTGCTGCTGTCCAGCGGTGCGGTGGCGTTCGGCATCATTGCGCTGCTGCCGGTAGAGCTGATTTTGCAGGTGGGCTCATCGGCCGGTTTCGCCATGATCTTTGCCCTGCTGATCGCGGCGATCCTGTGGAACCTCGGTACCTGGTGGCTGGGCTTGCCGGCGTCGTCGTCCCACACCCTGATCGGTTCGATCATCGGCGTGGGCGTGGCCAATGCCTTGATGCACGGGCGTGACGGCACCAGCGGTGTGGATTGGAGCCAGGCGATCAAGATCGGTTACGCCCTGCTGCTGTCGCCGCTGATCGGCTTCGCCTTTGCCGCACTGTTGCTGCTGGCCCTGCGCGCCTTCGTCAAGAACCGCTCGCTGTACAAGGCGCCCAAAGGCGACACGCCGCCACCGTGGTGGATTCGCGGCATGCTGATCGCCACCTGCACCGGCGTGTCCTTCGCCCACGGTTCCAACGATGGCCAGAAAGGCATGGGCCTGATCATGCTGATCCTGGTGGGCACCCTGCCGATGGCCTACGCGCTGAACCGCACCATGCCCGCCGAGCAGTCGTTGCAATTCGCCGCCGTGGCCGAAGTGACCCAAGTGGCCTTGGTGAAAAGCGCGCCGCAAGCACTGACCGGTGACCCGCGTCCAATCCTCTCCACCTACGTGCGCACCAAGGAAGCCACCCCGGAACTGGTGCCAGCCCTGGCCGCGCTCGCCGGGCAGATCGGTGATGAAGTCAAAGGCTATGGCTCCCTGGCCAAGGTGCCGGTGGAAGCGGTGGGCAACGTGCGTAACGACATGTACCTGACCAGCGAAACCATCCGCCTGATGGACAAGGGCAAGGTCGGCAATTTCGACGCCGATACCCAAGGCAAGCTGCAACTGTTCAAACAACAGATCGACAGCTCCACGCGGTTTATTCCGCTGTGGGTCAAGATCGCCGTGGCCATCGCCTTGGGCCTGGGCACCATGGTGGGCTGGAAGCGCATCGTGGTCACCGTGGGCGAGAAGATCGGCAAGACCCACCTCACCTACGCCCAAGGCGCCTCGGCGGAAATGGTAGCGATGCTCACCATCGGCGCGGCGGATATGTACGGGTTGCCGGTGTCGACCACCCACGTGCTGTCGTCGGGTGTGGCGGGGACCATGGTGGCCAATGGCGGTGGGTTGCAGATGAGGACGATCCGCAATTTGGCGATGGCGTGGGTGTTGACGTTGCCGGCTGCGATTGTGTTGTCGGGCAGCCTCTACTGGCTATTCACCAAACTCTTCTGACCCAACAGAGGACAAAATGTGGGAGCGGGCTTGCTCGCGAATGCGGTGTGTCAGTCACCAGATGTCGAGACTGACACACCGCTTTCGCGAGCAAGCCCGCTCCCACATTTGGATGTTTGTTTCTTCAGTTGTTGAAGAGTCCAGCCATCGCCTTCAGCCGCTTTTTATAGACCCGCCTCGCCTCCAATGCCTCTTCCAAACTCACCGCCACAAACCCCGCCCGCTGGTTCGGCTGCATCTGCCCGATCAAGTCCAGATCCGCACTGATCACCGTGCCAATCATCGCGTAACCACCGCCCGACACTGCATCCCGGTGCAGCACTATCGGTTCCAACCCGGCCGGCACCTGAATCGAGCCAATCGGGTAACAACTGTCGACGATATTCGAAGGATCCGATCCCGCGCCAAACGGTTGTTCCCGTGGCTGAAAGCTCAACGCACTACCGCCTTTGAAGCGATAGCCGATGCGATCCGCCTCTGAACCCACAGTCCACGGCTCGGCAAAAAAACTGCTTTTGGCCGCGTCACTCAGCCGTTCGTAATACAGCCCCGGCACCACGCGCAGGGTCACATCACCGCCGACGGAGCGGCGCAGTGCCATGGGCAAGCTGTTGCCCGCACGCCCTGCCCCGCTTGGCACGCCGATGGGCAACTCGTCACCTTCCTGCAAGCGCCGCCCGTTAAAGCCACCGAGCGCACCGAGGGTGTAAGTCGAGCGACTGCCCAGCACCAGCGGCACATCGATCCCGCCCGCCACGGCCAGGTAAGTGCGCGCCCCGGCCTTGGGAAATTCAAACCGTAAAACCTGCCCCGCGCGCACCTGGAATGCAGTGTCCTGGTGCACCACTTCGCCATCCAGGCGCGGTGACATCAAGGCGCCGCTAAGGGCTACCAGAGCGTCTTGCTGAAACTCCAATTCGGGGCCGATCAAGGTGCATTCCAGGCCGGCAGCGCCAGTCGGGTTGCCCACCAAATGGTTGGCCGCACTCAACGCGTACTGATCCAGCGCGCCCGAAGGCGGAATGCCCAGGTGGTAATAACCTTCACGGCCAAGGTCTTGAACGGAGGTGGCCAGGCCAGGTTTGAGTACCTTGATCATGCCAGCGCCTCCTGCAGGGATTTCGGATAACCGATGGGGTCGGCGAGAAAGGCGTCGAGGGAAAATTCCACCGGGCGGATGCGCAGGTCGAAACGTCCTGCATCCACTTCGGCGACGGCCAGGTCGTAGGCCTCGCGATCAATCGGCTTGAACTGCACGATATCGCCGGGGCGGAAGAACACCATGTGTTCCTTGAGGTACGCCAACTGCTGCGCCGGGTCGTAGATGGGTGCGGGGGTCACGCCGAACATCTGGTAGCCACCGGCGCCGCGCACCGAGTAGATGCAGCCAAAACAGCCGCCATGGCCGAGGGTCAACTTGGGCGTATCGGTGCGTGGGCGCAGGTACTTGGGCACCTGCAATTGGCGCTCGCGCTCGACCATCTGGAACATGAACGGCAGGCCCGCGACAAACCCGACCATCGACACAAACCACGGCGCGCCGCTGTGGGCGGCGATAAACGCGTCCACATCGGCCAGGCCGTTGATGCGTGCGGCGTATTCCAAATCCGTGCCGCTGGGGTCTTGATGACGGTCGCGAAAGCGCATCAAGGTTTCATGGGTCCAGGGGTCGTTGTACAGCACCGGGATTTCGATGATGCGCGTGTGCAAGGTGCGTTCGGCCACGGCCTGGGTTTCGGCGGTCTGTACCGCGTCGAGCAACACGTGGGGCGCGATGCGGTCGGGGTCGAAGCGAATCTGGAACGACGCATTGGCCAGGCACACATCCAGCACACCTTCCAGGGCCAGGCGTTCCACGGCACGGGTCACCGCCATGCCTTTGAAAAAGGCCTCCAGGGACATGCTGTCACTGACCTCGGCAAACAGGTGTTCATCACCGCCGAAGCTGTAGCGGATGGGGGACATTTCAGCCATGTCTGTTCCTCTTGGAATCGTTATAGAAAGGCAGGCGAAAAAAAAAGTATGTCGCGCGTTTCTTGTTGTTCTTGTGATCTGTGAAATTGCTGTGGTGAGCGGGCTTGTTGTGGTGAGCGGGCTTGCCCCGCGCTGGGCTGCGAAGCAGCCCCAACAAGAGCGCCACAGTGTTTCAGCTAAATCGAGGTGCCTGGTTTTGGGGCCGCTTCGCAGCCCAGCGCGGGGCAAGCCCGCTCACCACAAAAAATCTGCTCATCTCAAAAAACCATTCGTCACAACGATGCCAGCCCGGTCCAAGGCTTCGCGGGTGGCCTCCACCAGCTCCAGTGCACCGGGGGTGTCGCTGTGCAGGCAGATGGAATCGAATTCGATAAACAGGTCTTCGCCTTCTACGGTCTTGACCAACCCGGTCTGGCAAGCGCGTAGGACGCGTGCCGCCACGGTGGCCGGGTCCAACGCCCGCACATTGCGGGTAAACACGATGGAGCCACTCAGATCGTACTCACGGTCGGCATAAAACTCCCGCACCACCGGTTGCCCCAGTTCCTTGGCCACGCGCCAGATCACCGAGTTGGGCATGCAGTACAGCAACAGCGTCGGCTCGATGATTTGCAGGTTCTGTACCAGCAAGCGCGCGGCTTCTTCGTCGCGGGCCAGGTGCATGTACAGCGCGCCGTGGGGCTTGATGTGTTGCAGGGTCACGCCTTGGGCGCGGGCGATTTCCCGCAGGGCGCCGAGTTGGTAGAGCATGTCGTCCACCAGCTCCTGGGCTGGGGCGTTGATATGCCGACGGCCAAACCCCACCAGGTCGCGAAAGCCCGGATGGGCACCGATGGCCACCCCCAATTGCTTGGCGCGCTCCACGGTGCGGCGCATGGTGCCGGGGTCGCCCGCGTGGAAGCCGGTGGCGATGTTGGCCGAGCTGATGTAGGCCATCAGTTCGGCGTCAACGCCGTCGCCGATGGTCCAGGGGCCAAAGCCTTCGCCCATGTCCGAGTTGAAATCCACTGCCTGCATCGGGGTCGCTCCGCCTAAGTGATGCTTGAAAGTAGGCTGGGGCTTGACCCCTTGGGAAGATCTATTATCAGATGGCCCATCTTCTGAAAATCAGATAATCCTATGTTTTGGAGAGGCCGATGTCCCTGACCCTGCGCCAAGTCCGCTACTTCGTCGCCACCGCCGAGATAGGCCAGATTTCCCAGGCGGCGATTCACCTGAATATCTCCCAGTCGGCGGTGACCACCGCGATCAAGGAACTGGAAGCGATGCTCGGTGTGCAGCTGTTTGTGCGTTCGGCCCAGGGCATGAACCTCACCGACGCCGGGCGGCATTTTCTCAACCGTGCCTACGTGATTGTGCGCAGCGTGGATGATGCCCTGAACAGCCCCCTGCCCGACTACCGCGCCAGCGGCGTATTGCGCCTGGCCGCCAGCTACACGGTGCTGGGTTACTTCCTGCCCCACCACCTGCAACGCATGGAGCACTGGCACCCGGACGTGACCATCGAGGTGTTCGAGCAGGAGCGCCAGGCCATCGAGCACGGCTTGCTCAACGGCCAGTTCGACATGGCCGTGGTGCTCACCGCCAACCTGACTCACCCGGATATCGTCTCTGAGATCCTGTTCAACTCCGAACGCCGCCTGTGGCTACCCAGCCATCACCCCTTGTGCGAGCGCGGGGCCGTGAGCCTGGCGGATGTGGCACGGGAGCCCTACGTCATGCTCACCGTCGACGAGGCAGAACACAGTGCCATGCGCTATTGGGAACAGGCCGGGCAAACGCCCAAGGTGCGCCTGCGTACCAGCTCCGTGGAGGCGGTGCGCAGCATGGTCGCCAATGGCAGCGGCGTGGCGATTCTGTCAGACCTGGTGCACCGGCCCTGGTCCCTGGAGGGCAAGCGCATCGAGACCCTGACCGTCACCGACCCCGTCACGCCGATGAGCGTCGGCCTGGCCTGGCACCGCGAGCGTGCGTTTACGCCTGCGATGCAAGCGGTGCGCGATTACTTCCACGACGCCTTCCTGGCGCCGCAGCAGCTGTCGGGGCGCCGTTAAAGCTGGGCTTGCAGGAGGCCGGCCAGCCAGTCCATGAACACCCGTACCCGCAGCGGCAAATGCCGTTGGCCTGCGTATAGCAAGGACACATCCAACGGCGGCGCCGGGTAATCGGGCAATACCGCCACCAGTTCACCACTGGCCAATAAATCGTGAATGCCCAAGGCAGGCACCTGGGTAATGCCAAACCCGCCCAGGCACGCCACCCGGTAGGCATCGGTGCTGTTGACTGTGACCCGCCCGGCCATCGGCACGCGATGCACCTTGTTGCCTTGCAGGTACTCGAAGCCCGGCGAGCGCGACCCCAGCGGCCGCACGTAGTGCACCAATTGGTGGTGCGCCAAATCAGCCAAGGTCTGGGGCACGCCGTAACGTTGCAGGTACGCCGCACTCACGCAGTTGATCATCGCCAGGCTGCACAGTCGCCGCGCCACCACGGTTTGGTCCGGCTGCGCGCCAACGCGCAGTACGCAGTCGAAGCCTTCGGCAAGCAGGTCGACCTGGCGGTCGGTGCTGCTGATTTCCAGCTCGATCAGCGGGTGTGCGTCCATAAATTGCGGCAGGCGCGGCAGGATCAACTCCCGCGCCATCACGTTAGGCATGTCCACGCGGATACGCCCACTCAGTTGCGCCTCGTCCTGGCGAAACAGGCCCTCCAATTCCTCCATGTGCGCCAGTAAATCCTTGCTGCGTTCATACAACACGCGGCCGTCCTGGGTCGCCTGCACCGTGCGCGTGGTGCGCTGCAACAGGCGCGCGCCGAGCAGTTCTTCCAGCGCCTGCACATGCTCGGACACCGTGGAGCGCGGCAGACCCAGGCTCTCGCCAGCCTGGGTAAAACTCGACAGTTCAGTGACCCGCACGAAGGTGCGCAGCAGCTCAAGCTTGTTCATGGGATTGTTCGCCTTATCCGGCCAGTGATTCCGGTATAGCGCTGTTTATCATGTTATGGGCGAATAAATACACTCAGTCCCATCGATCACCTGAGAGGACTGCACCATGACCCGTAAAATCGCACTGATTACCGGCGCCAGCCGTGGCCTGGGCAAAAGCGCTGCGCTGCACTTGGCGGCACAGGGCGTCGATATCATCGGCACCTACCACAGCGCGTCGGGCGAAGCCCAGGCCGTGGTCGAGCAAATCCAAGCCTTGGGTGGCCGCGCCGCCATGCTGCAACTGGATGTGAGCCAGAGCAGCCGCTTCGATGATTTTGTCGGCCAAGTCGGCGCGGTGCTCAAGGAAGTGTTTGCACAAGATCAGTTCAATTTCCTGATTAACAACGCAGGCATCGGCACCCACGCCAGCTTTGCCGACACCACCGAAGCCCAATTCGATCAACTGGTGGCGATCCAATTCAAAGGCCCCTTTTTCCTGACCCAGAAGCTCTTGCCGCTGATCAGCGACGGTGGCCGCATCCTCAATATCTCCAGCGGTCTGGCGCGGTTCAGCCTGCCGGGGTATGCGGCCTATGCGTCGATGAAAGGCGCGATGGAAGTACTCACTCGCTATCAAGCCAAGGAATTGGGTGCACGTGGGATCAGCGTGAATATCCTCGCCCCCGGCGCCATCGAGACCGACTTCGGCGGCGGCGCCGTACGCGACAATGCCGCCCTCAATAGCATGGTGGCCAACAACACCGCCTTGGGCCGCGCCGGTTTACCGGACGATATTGGTGGCGCGATCGCCAGTCTGCTCGCCGACGGCAGCCACTGGATCACCGGGCAGCGCATTGAGGCGTCGGGCGGTATGTTTCTGTAAAAACCTGGCGCGCACTACGTCATAGCCCCAGTGATAGACATAGGTGTACGGCAGGAAAAACAGCAGTACACCGATGTCGAGCATAAACGCCTGCACCAGGCTGATATTCAGCCACGCGGCAATCAGCGGCACCGCGATAATCACCAACCCGCCCTCAAACATCAGCGCATGCAACACCCGCGTCCATGCGCCACCGGCCAGTTGCAGGCGCACCTTCAAGCGGTCGAACAGGCTGTTGAAGATGATATTCCAGGTCAACGCCAGCAGGCTCAGGCCCAAGGTCACCGCGCCCATTTCCAGGGCCGGCCGGCCGGTGATCCACACCAGCAGCGGCGTACAGATCACCAGCGCCAGCCCCTCGAAACCCAAGGCTTGGCAAACACGTTCAGTCATCGATTTGGTGGGGGTCATGGCCCGGCTCCGTGAGTAAGGATGGTTGCCATCATTACCCTTGCAACCGATACTTCATAACTAATAACCATCGATCAAGACGATACTTATGGCCTCCAACGAAGTGCTGCAAGCGTTTGTACAGGCGGCAACCCAAGGCTCGTTCTCGGCGGCAGCACGCAAGCTGGGCAAGAGCCAGTCCACCGTCAGCGCAGCGGTGGCCAGCTTGGAGATTGACCTGGATGTGGTGCTGTTCGACCGCAGCAGCCGCAAGCCGACCCTGACCCCCGCCGGGCATGTGCTGCTGCAACGCGCCGAACAGGTGCTGGAGGCCAGCAGCCGCTTGGAATTGGCGGCGAGCCAGTTGTCCCAAGGGCTGGAGCCGAAGCTGACCATCGCCATGTCCGATACCTACCAGTCCGACCGTTTCGAAGTCGCGCTGAAAACCTTTGAACAGCGCTACCCCGACCTTGAGCTGGAATGCCTGATCGCCGAATGCGAAGACCTGATCGACCTGGTGCAAAGTGGCCGGACACATATCGCGTTTATCGAAAAACAAGAGGTGTACCCGCCCGACCTTACTGGTGCGCCGGTAGAGGAGCGTACGGAAATCGCCTTGTTCGCCTCTCCCAACCACCCATTGGCCAGGCTGCGAAACATCTCGGCCGACACCCTGCAACAACACCGTGAACTGCGCCTGGCCAGCATCATCAACCCCACCGAAATCCGTACCAGCGGGCGTGTGTGGTCGGCGCCCAGTTACCTGATGCTGATGGAAATGGCCCAGCTGGGTTTTGGGTGGACGCCCCTGCCGCGCTGGCTGGTGGAACGTTTTGATCGCGGCCAGTTGGTGGAGCTCAAGGCCCGCAGTTGGCCGCGCTTTGTGGCGGTGGATGCGCTGTGGTCGCGGCACCACCCGCCGGGGCCGGCGGGGAGTTGGTTGTTGGGGAAGATGTTGGAGTGATGATCGAACCCAATAGAGCGAACAAATAAAGATCTAATGTGGGAGCGGGCTTGCTCGCGAAAGCGGTCTATCAGTTAGTGATTAGTTGACTGATACACCGCCTTCGCGAGCAAGCCCGCTCCCACACTTTGACCGCGTCCAGCCTGATCAGTCGTGCATGCCTTCGGTCACCAACGTCACCAACCGGTCCAAGCTCTGCCCCCAGCCGTCATGAAACCCCATCGCCTCATGGGCCTGTTTGTCTTGCGCGCTCCAATGCATGGCACGGGCGATATAGAGCGTCTTGTTGCCCTCCACTTCCTGCAAGGTCACTTCAGCCGTCATGAACGCCTTGCCGGACGGAATCCATCCCGGCATAAACGCATCGGTAAACACCAGTCGCCGGGGCGCGACGATCTCCAGGAACACGCCTTGGGTTGGGTATTCGCTACCATCCGGAGCGCGCATCAAGGTGCGAAACAGCCCACCGACCCACAGGTTCATTTCGCACTCGGGGGTGGTCATGCCGTGGGGCCCCCACCACTGTTGCAACAAAGCAGGCTCGGTCCAGGCGCGAAACACCCGGCTGCGGGGCGCGTCGATCACGCGGCTGATGGACAGTTCAAATTCGGCAGGTTGGCTGGACATGGGGTAAACCTCCTGAGTCTTAGGGTTGTTGTGTTCAGGGATTCAGTGTTCGAACGGTATTCACTATAGATCAGCACCAAACCCGCTAGAATCGCCGCCTCTCTGTAGTATTTGGGATGCAGCCCCGATGGAAACCCGCCTCGTCCCCTATGAGACGCTGAGCCTCGCGCAAAAACAGCAACTCGACACCCTGCAAGTGCACCCCGAGCAACTGGCCTATAGCGGTGATATCTACTGCGCGCTGAACAGCCTGCTGGTCAACCCCCATCCCACCGCGATCAAAGGCTTCGCCCTGCTCGCCGACGACGCACCCGTCGCCTTCCTGCTGCTCAAGCGCCCGCCCTGCCTGCCCCATTGGGCCGATGAACACAGCGCCACACTGCATGCATTGCAGGTGGATCGCGGGCAACAGGGCCGGGGGTTTGGCAAGGCGTGTTTGCAGGCGTTGCCTGATGCGGCATTGCAAGCGTGGCCGCAGATCAAGGGGATTGAGTTGTCGGTGGACGCAGACAATGTGGCGGCGATGGGGCTGTATCTATCGGCGGGGTGGGCGGACAGCGGGGAAGCGTATCGGGGCCGAGTGGGGTTTGAACGCAGGCTGAGCTGGATGTTTGGTCGGAGTAGCCTTGACACTTCAAAAATGTAACGTATACATGACTTCACGAACATAAAGTAATGAATATATGACATGGAAGCTTCAACCATCACTCAGCGACTCGGCGACCAAGTTCGCGCTATGCGCCTCAATCGAGGTTATAAGCAAGCGGAGCTGGCGGAGCTTGCGGGCGTTACCCGTCAAAAACTGATTGAAATTGAACAAGGCAGCCCTTCGGTTTCCATGAATGCCTACGCCCGAGTCATTGCGGCGTTGGGCAGCGAGATCAAATTAGTGCCCGTGACCCTGCCGACACTGGAAGAACTGGAGGACCTGTTCAATGAATAACCCCAGCTTGCGCGTGCATACGCCTCAAGGTGAAAGCGGCAGTGTCTTGATGAGCGCCGATGACTACCTGTTTCGCTACCACGACAAAGCACTGGCACAAAGCGCAGTAAGCCTGGCAATGCCCGTTCGAGCTGAAGAATACCGCCGCCGTGAACTGCACCCCATCTTCCAGATGAACCTGCCGGAAGGCTACGTGCTGGAACAACTGCGCAATCGCCTCGCCAAGACGGTGAAAGTCGACCCAATGTTGCTATTGGCACTGTCCGGCAGCAGCGCTCCGATTGGCCGCGTGTTCGTGTCTTCGGAGCAGGTCAACGAGTTGATCCAACGCAACGGCTCACCCGCCACCGGGGAAAACCTCGATGAGATTCTGGCGTGGGACGGCGCGCAAGATCTGTTTGCCGACTTGGTAGATCGCTACATCTTGCGGGCGGGCATTTCCGGCGTGCAGCCCAAGGTGCTGGTGCCGGAAAAACCGCAAACACCCGAGCAGAAATTTACCTCGAAAACCAACGATCTGATTATCAAGAGTGGGCGCGACGAGTTTCCCGGATTGGCCATCAACGAATACCTGTGCATGTCCATCGCACGGGATGCGGGCCTGCCGGTGCCGCCGTTTTACCTGTCGCAGAACCATAAGCTGTTCATCATGCGGCGCTTTGATCGGGACGCGCAGCTCAACCCACTGGGCTTTGAGGACATGACTACGCTGATGGGGTTATCTGCCGAGCAGAAATACAGCAAAAGCTACGCAGCCATCGCCAAGGCCGTGCGCATGTTCTGTGCGCCAGTGCAGATTCGTAGCTCGCTTGACCAGTTGTTCGACAGTGTGGCCCTGAGCTGCATCGTGGGTAACGGCGATGCTCACCTGAAGAATTTCGGCGTGCTCTACAGCGATCCGGTGAAATACGACACACGCCTGGCACCGGCCTACGACATTGTTAACACCACAGCCTACCGCCCCGAAGACTCACTCGCCCTGGACCTGTCCGGCAACAAATCCATGTTTGCCTCGCGCCTGGGCATTCTTGAGTTTGCGAGAACCTGTGAGGTCGAAAACCCCGAAGCGCGTATTCAAGGGTTGCTTCAAGCCCTTGAAGAGGTGCTCAAGCGCGAAGATGAGTACTGCCGCTTGGCTCCAAACGTAGCCAACGCCATACGCCAATCGGCACAGGGCTTCCAGCTCACCTTTGGTGGCTGAATGCCCTGTGGTAAGGGGCGTTTACTTGTCGCCCACCGGTAACCAGACTTCCACCGTCCCAGTGCCCTTGCGCACATCAAAATCGGCGCTGTAGCGCTCGAAATCCGCCCCTACTACCCTGTAACCCGAGTGCGGCAACCACTCGAACATGATGCGCTCATAGGTTTGCTCCAGCGCCTGCACCGGTCCGTAATGGGGAAACACGGCGTAGTTGAGCGGTGGAATTTCGATGCATTCAAAATTACTCGGCACGTCGCTTTTGCTCGGTACCTCCACCCCGGCCAGGTAATCGAATTCGCCATGTTTGGGGTTGTGGCACACGCCATACGTCACGCCGCCGACGCGTTTCTTGATGTCCTTGATACAGGTGTCGAACAACTCCCACAGTTTGGGGATATCCCCTACGGTGGCTTTGGAATAACGCCCTTGTACACCGGCAATCACCAGCGCCTTGCCCGCTTCCATGCGCGGCTCCAACGGTTGTTTTGTCTGCTGATCCATACGAACAGTCTCCTTGTTATGAGGGCACAAACCCGCATCGAGTATAGGGGGATATCTCCACAACCTTCCAAGCAGAAAATTTTCCTGCGCATCTGGACAACTGGCCATCATCGACCGTATTGTCTGCCCCGCAGGCCACCGCAGTGGCCGACGTCGCTCGGACGGTTCCGGGCGCTTACGTACTCCGAGGCAACAATGGCAGACCAAGGTTCGCCGCGCCGCTTTGCGCGCATAGATCGACTCCCCCCTTACGTGTTCAATATCACTGCCGAGCTGAAGATGGCTGCGCGTCGGCGCGGCGAAGACATCATCGACTTGAGCATGGGTAACCCTGACGGCGCCACGCCTCCCCATATCGTGGAGAAGATGGTCACCGTCGCCCAGCGTGAAGACACCCACGGCTACTCCACCTCCAAAGGCATTCCGCGTTTGCGCCGGGCGATTTCGCGCTGGTACAAAGACCGCTATGAAGTGGAGATCGACCCCGAGTCGGAAGCCATCGTGACCATCGGTTCCAAGGAAGGCCTGGCGCATTTGATGCTGGCCACTCTGGACCAGGGCGACACGGTGCTGGTACCAAACCCGAGCTACCCGATTCACATCTACGGTGCCGTGATTGCCGGCGCCCAGGTGCGCTCGGTGCCGCTGATCCCTGGCGTGGATTTCTTCGCCGAACTGGAACGGGCGATTCGCGGTTCGATCCCCAAGCCGAAGATGATGATTTTGGGCTTCCCGTCCAACCCCACCGCGCAGTGCGTGGAGCTGGATTTCTTCGAACGGGTGATCGCCCTGGCCAAGCAGTACGACGTACTGGTGGTTCACGACCTGGCCTACGCCGACATCGTCTATGACGGCTGGAAAGCCCCGTCGATCATGCAAGTACCGGGCGCCAAGGACATTGCGGTGGAGTTCTTCACCCTGTCCAAAAGCTACAACATGGCTGGCTGGCGCATCGGCTTCATGGTGGGCAACCCGGAGCTGGTCAACGCCCTGGCGCGCATCAAGAGCTACCACGACTACGGTACATTCACGCCGCTGCAAGTGGCCGCCATTGCAGCATTGGAAGGCGACCAACAGTGCGTGAAAGATATTGCCGAGCAGTATCGCCAGCGCCGTAACGTGCTGGTCAAGGGCCTGCATGAGTTGGGTTGGATGGTGGAAAATCCGAAGGCGTCGATGTACGTCTGGGCCAAGATTCCCGAGCAGTATGCCGCCATGGGCTCGCTGGAATTTGCCAAGAAATTGCTGCTGGAAGCCAAGGTGTGTGTGTCGCCGGGGATCGGCTTTGGTGAGTATGGCGATGATCATGTGCGCTTTGCGCTGATCGAGAACCAGGACCGGATTCGGCAGGCGGTGCGGGGGATTCGGGGGATGTTTCGGGCGGATGGATTGGTCACTAAGGCCTGACCCGATCCACCTGTAGGAATATGGTCAAAACTGTGGGAGCGGGCTTGCTCGCGAAGGCGGTGGATCAGTCACCCAATACATTGACTGATACACCGCCTTCGCGAGCAAGCCCGCTCCCACATTTGGATTGGGTTTTCACCCCAATGCCGCGGGTGTTGCTTAGACCACCAACGACAACAGCATGATGAAGATCAGCGCCACCACCGACAGAATCGTCTCCATCGCCGTCCACGTCTTGAACGTCTCAGCCACGGTCATATTGAAATACTGCTTCACCAGCCAGAACCCCGCATCGTTGACGTGCGACAAAATCAACGACCCCGCCCCCGTCGCCAACACCAGCAGCTCACGGTTAACCCCCGGAATCATCCCCACCACCGGCACCACGATGCCCGCACCGGTAATGGTTGCCACAGTCGCCGAACCAGTCGCTACACGAATCACCGCCGCCACCAGCCACGCCAGCAGAATCGGGTTGATCTGCGCGTTCACCGCCATATGGCCGATCACGTCACCCACGCCGCTGGTCACCAGCATCTGCTTGAAGCCACCACCGGCACCGATGATCAGGATGATCGCGGCGGTCGGCGCAAGGCTGGCGTCCAGCAGTTTGAGGATCTGCTTGGAGTGGATGCCCTGGCGATGGCCAAAGGTGTACAGCGACAACAGCAACGCCAGCAACAGCGCGGAGATCGGGTGACCGATCATGTCCATCCAGTTGCGTACGACGTGGCCGTCGGGCAAGCCGATATCCGCAAAGGTTTTGAGCAACATCAGAAACACCGGCAACAGCACGGTGATCAGGGTGATGCTGAAGCTCGGCAGGTTCTTGTTTTCTGGCTCGCGGGCCAGTTGGTCCACCAACTCCTGGGACGGGTTGCCCGGGATGTACTTGGCGATGAAGGTACCGAAAATCGGGCCGGCGATGATGGCGGTCGGCAGTGCGACGATCAGGCCGTAGAGGATGGTCTTGCCGATGTCCGCGCCAAACACGCCGATGGCCAGCAGCGGGCCCGGGTGCGGTGGCACTAGGCCGTGCACCGCTGACAAGCCGGCGAGCAGCGGGATGCCGATCTTGATCAGCGACACGCCAGTACGGCGCGCCACGATAAACACCAGCGGGATCAGCAACACAAAACCGATCTCGAAGAACAGCGGGATGCCCACCAGGAACGCGGCGAACATCATGGCCCACTGGACTTTTTCCTTGCCGAAGGCGCGGATCAGGGTCTGGGCGATCTGATCGGCACCGCCGGATTCGGCCATCATCTTGCCGAGCATCGTGCCCAGCGCGAGGATGATGCCGACAAAGCCGAGCACCCCGCCGAAGCCGTCTTGGAACGCCTTGATGATCTTGTCCACGGGCATGCCCGAGGTCAGGCCGAGAAAGCCGGCCGCGATGATCAGTGCAATGAACGGGTGCACCTTGAACTTGGTGATCAGTACGATCAACCCGATGATAGTGACCACTGCATCAAGCAGCAGGTAAGACTCGTGGGACATGCCAAACATGGGGGGTCTCTCCTGTTTGTTGTTGTTATTAAAGCGGGTGTTGAATTTCCTGCCGCAGATAGCGCTATCTTTTCTGGCAAAAAATTACTTGGAAGGTTCGAAGCCGTGTTGCAGCCACCAGGCATTGGTTTGCTCGGCCAAGGTCTCGATGCTGTCGATGCTGGCGTTGAGGGCCAGGGTCAGCGGCTCGCCCACGGGCGATTCAAGGGTGGCGAACTGGCTGTCTATAAGGCTTGCCGGCATGAAATGGCCGGGGCGATGGGACACGCGGTCGGACGCTACTTCACGGGTCAGCTCCAAAAATACGAAACCCAGGCCCGGCGCGGCTTCGCGCAAGTGGTCGCGGTATTTCTTTTTAAGCGCTGAACAGGTGAGCACCGGGTGTTCCCCGGCCTTGAGCGAGCGGCGCAGTTCATCGCAGAGGATGTCGAGCCAGCCGGCGCGGTCGTCGTCGTTGAGGGGGTGGCCGGCGCTCATCTTTTCGATGTTCGCGGCGGGGTGGAAGCTGTCGCCTTCAATGGCGGTGGCGCCGTTCAGACGGCACAGGGCTTCGCTGACGCTGGTCTTGCCACAGCCAGCAACACCCATGATGACCAGGGCAGTAACAGGTTGACTCATGAAACACCTCAGGACGCAGATAGCGCTACCTTTGCACGCAATAAGGCTAGTGCAAAAACAGGCTTTTCCCGCGCCGTCTTGTCTTTTTTTATGGAGTGACGCGTGCATCCGCTCCAAGCGTTTGAACCCGGATCAGGCAACCCGTAATTCAAGAATTTGCAGCCTTTTGGAGACAGCGCTACCTTAGTGCCTCGATTTTTGTTTGGCAAGCCGCCTGATGACCTCCAAGAACGATAAAAAATTGCGCACCACGGGTCGCCCGACCCTCAACGAAGTCGCCCGCCTGGCTGGCGTCAGCCCGATTACCGCCTCACGCGCCCTGCGTGGCATCAGCACCGTGGCCACCGAGCTGGTGGAAAAAGTGCAAAAGGCCGCCAGCGAGCTGAACTACGTGGTCAACCCCGCCGCCCGCGCCCTGGCCTCGGCCCAGAGCCATTCGGTGGTGGTGATCGTGCCGTCGCTGTCGAACCTTTTGTTTATCGAAACCCTCGAAGCCATCCACCAGGTACTGCGGCCCAAAGGCTTCGAAGTGCTGATCGGCAACTCCCACTATTCACGCGACGAAGAAGAAAACCTGCTGCGCAACTACATGGCCTACCAGCCACGGGGTTTGCTGCTGACCGGCTTCGACCGCACCGAAAGCGCCCGACGAATGGTCGAGGCCAGCAATGTGCCCTGCATCTACATGATGGACCTGGACCCCAACGCCGGCGTGAACTGCGTAGGGTTCTCCCAACTAGCAGCCGGAGAAACGGCGGCGGCGCATTTGCTGTCCCGTGGGCGCAAGCGCCTGGCTTATATAGGCGCGCAGTTGGACCAACGCACCTTGCTGCGCGGCGAAGGTTTCCGCCGTGCGCTGCAACAGGCGGGCCTGTACGACCCGGCGCTGGAAGTGCTGACGCCGCGCCCGTCCTCGGTCGGCCTGGGGGGCGAGTTGTTCCTGCAGTTGCTGGCGGCACATCCGGATGTGGATGCGATTTTCTTCGGCAACGATGACTTGGCCCAAGGTGCACTGTTGGAAGCCATGCGCCATGACATCAAAGTGCCGGAGCGCGTCGCGGTGCTGGGTTTCAACGACCTACCGGCGTCATCCTTCATGGTGCCGCGCTTGAGCAGCATCAGCACGCCGCGTGAGGCCATTGGGCGCCGTTCGGCGGAGCATTTGTTGACGATCATGGCGGGGAACAAAGTGGCCAAGCCGGTAGTGGATATGGGCTTTGAACTCCAGGTTCGGGAAAGCACCTGACCCTCTAAAGCCGAGCACTATCAAAATGTGGGAGCGGCGGTGCGAGCAAGTCGAATCGTCGCACCGCCGCTCCCACATTTTTTACCGTGCCCACTTGGAAACATCGCCGTAGCTTCACGCCCCTGCTAGATTGGCCGCTCTCCACCGCAAGGAAAGCACCATGGGACACTCACTGAAAATCCTCGGCCGCACGTCCTCCATCAACGTGCGCAAAGTGCTCTGGACCTGCCAGGAACTGGGCATCGACTACCAGCGCGAAGACTGGGGCATCGGCTACACCCCCACCCAATCCCCCGAATTCCTGGCGCTGAACCCCAACGCCCANAGCACCATGGGACACTCACTGAAAATCCTCGGCCGCACGTCCTCCATCAACGTGCGCAAAGTGCTCTGGACCTGCCAGGAACTGGGCATCGACTACCAGCGCGAAGACTGGGGCATCGGCTACACCCCCACCCAATCCCCCGAATTCCTGGCGCTGAACCCCAACGCCCAGGTGCCGGTACTGATCGACGACCATGGCGTGCTGTGGGAGTCCAACACCATCTGCCGTTACCTTGTCAGCCTCTATGAGCGCCATGACCTGCTGCCCGCCGAACCCGCACCACGGGCGCGGGTGGAGCAGTGGATGGACTGGCAAGCCACCGAGCTCAACCCGTCCTGGGGCTACGCGTTCCACGCGCTGGTGCGCCAGAACCCTGACTACCAGGACCCGCAGCGCATCCAGGCCGGCGTGCAAGCCTGGAACGCCAAGATGGGCCTGCTCGAACAACAGCTGATCACAACCGGTGCCTTTGTAGCGGGCAGTGAATTCACCCTGGCGGATATCCTCGTCGGCCTGTCGGTGCACCGCTGGCGCAATGCTCCCTTAGAGCACCCGCCCTACCCTGCAGTCGAGGCGTACTACCAGCGCCTCAGCCAGCGCCCTGGTTTCCAGGCCTTTGCCCTCGATGGCCATAACTAAAACAAGGACCACACCGTGAAAGGACTCAACGTACTGCTGACCGGCGCTTGCGGCAGAATCGGCAAGACGTTTTTCGAAGCCTCGAAAGACCACTACCGCTTCACCCTCACCGACCGCATCGCGCCGGACTTCGCCCTCGGCGAACACCGCTTCGTACATGCCGACCTCAGCGACAAAGCCCACTTGGCCGCCCTGCTCGATGGCATCGACGTGATCGTGCACCTGTCGGGCATCCCCCACGCCAGCGCGTCGTTCGACGAATTGCTGCCCAACAATATCCTCGCCACCACCTACCTGTTCGAAGCCGCCGTGGCCGCAGGCGTGCAGCGCCTGGTGTTCGCCAGCAGCGCGCAAACCATCGAAGGCTACCCGGTAGACCGCCAGATCACCCCCGGCATGCCGGTAATGCCGGCCAACCTGTATGGCGTGAGCAAATGCTACGGCGAGGCGCTGTGCGGTTTCTATGCAGCCAAAACCCCACTGTCGACCATTGCCCTGCGCATCGGCGCCTTTGAATTCCCAGAAACCCACGACCTCAACAACGCCCGCGACCTCAGCGCCTGGCTCAGCCCCCGCGATGCGGTGCATCTGCTGCAACGCGCGGTGGAGGCCGAGGGCGTAAAGCACCTGATCGCTCATGGCATCTCCAACAACCGCTTCAAGCGCCTGGACCTGAGCGAAACCACGCGGGTGCTGGGTTACCATCCCCAGGATGACGCGTTCCAAGCGTTTGAGATTCCGATCACTTATTGAGTTTCCCCATGCCCGCACTTTCTACTACCGATGGCATCGACCCGGTCCGTGCCGCCCATATCAGCGCGCGCATCGACCGCCTGCCTGCCGTTGCCACCGTCTGGCGCCTGGTAGCGTTGCTGTCCATTGGCGGTTTTTTCGAGCTGTATGACCTGTTCCAGACCGCCTATATCAGCCCTGGCTTGATCAGCGATGGCATCTTCCATATCGGCAAGGAAGGCGTTTTCGGCTTCTCCGACCAGGCGGCGTTCGCCTCGGCGACCTTCCTTGGCCTGTTCCTCGGCGCCAGCCTGCTCAGCCCCATCGCCGACCGTTTCGGGCGGCGGGCGATTTTCACCTTCGCGCTGATCTGGTACACGGTCGCCACGGTGTTGATGGGCATCCAGACGTCTGCACTGGGCATCATCTGCATGCGCTTTCTGGTGGGCATAGGCCTGGGGATCGAGCTGGTGACCATCGACGCCTACCTCTCGGAACTGGTACCCAAGCGCATGCGCAGTTCGGCGTTTGCCTTTGCGTTTTTTATCCAGTTCCTTTCGGTGCCGGCGGTGGCATTGATGTCGTGGTGGCTGGTGCCCCAGGCGCCGTTCGGCGTGTCGGGCTGGCGTTGGGTGGTGTTGTCGAGCGCAGTGTTTGCGCTGTTTATCTGGCAACTGCGCAAGCGTCTGCCGGAATCCCCGCGCTGGCTTGCACAGAAAGGTCGCTTCAACGAAGCCTGCGCGATCATGGATAACCTTGAGGCGCGCTGTCAGAAGGACCATGGCAAGCCGCTGGACGAACCGGAGCCGGAAGCCGTCAGCGTGCAAGGCAGCGGGCGCTTCGCCGATATCTGGCAACCGCCGTACCGCCGCCGCGCCTTGATGCTGATCGTGTTCCATGTGTTCCAGGCCATCGGCTTTTTCGGCTTCGGCAACTGGCTACCCGCCTTGCTCTCGGGCCAAGGCGTGAGCGTGACCCACAGTTTGCTCTACGCCTTCATCATCACCCTCGCCTACCCGCTGGGGCCGTTGCTGTTTGTGAAGGTGGCCAACCGCTTCGAGAACAAATGGCAGATCGTCGGCTCGGCCCTGGGTGCGATGATCTTCGGCAGCCTGTTCGCCCTGCAAACCACGGCGGTGGGGCTGGTGATCTGCGGGGTGATGATCACCTTCTGCAATGCGTGGCTGAGCTTCAGTTATCACTCGTACCAGAGCGAGCTGTTCCCCACCAACATCCGTGCGCGGGCGGTGGGCTTCTGCTATTCGTTCAGCCGCTTGTCCACGGTGTTCAGCAGCCTGTTGATCGGCTTTATCCTCGAACACCTGGGCACACCGGGGGTATTGGCGTTTATCGCCAGCAGCATGTTGATCGTGATGATCACCATCAGTTGGTTTGGTCCGCGTACGCGCAACCTGGCGTTGGAAAATATCGCCCATTGACGGCAACGGTTGGCCGCAGGCGGGACAAGTCTTGCCGCTGCGGCCTCACCATCCCCTATAAAACCTGGGCTTTCGACCCCGGCACGCTATTTGCTCCACCTGTGGCACACGAATATTTCCACAGGTGACCGATCATGCTGGTTAACAACAACACCCAAGCCGTGACCACCGTGCAGCAGCTCAAGCGCTCCGATATGGACCCGGCCAACGCCGCCGCCAGCGCGTTGTACAGCGGCGCCTTGCAAGCGGCCCAGCAAAGCGTGACCGTGCCGGCCGCGCAGAAGGAACTGGACAAGGCCGCCGACCGTATCGACGAAGCCTTCGCCAAGACCCGTGTGCAGTTACAGGCCAGCACCACTGACGTGCCTGCGACCAGCTCCACGACTTCGGCACGCTCGGAGTTCACCGACTACATGAGCAAATCCCCGGCCGAGCGTATCCGCGAGCAATTGCTCAAGGAGCAGGGTTTGACCGAGGCGGATGTGCAGAACATGTCCCAGGAAAAACAGGACGCGATTACCAAGCAAGTGGCCGAGCGCGTGAAGCAACAACAAGAGCAGCAGGTAGCGGCCAAGGCCACTGACCCGGCGCAGACCGTGAAGGCAACCCTGGCGGCGATCTAAGCCACCCAGCGGTACCAAAATGTGGGAGGGGCGGTGCGACGATTCGACTTGCCCCCTCCCACATTGGATCGCGTTCAACATTGGTTTTGCTGGGTTTGCGCTATTGCAATTGCAGGGTGGAGTTGAACTGGCTGATGGCATCCACCACATGCCGTGACCCTTCCTGAATTTCCAGGATCACCTGCCCCGCTTCATTCGCCAACTCCACCCCCAGTCCCGTGCGGCTCAGGCTCGATTGCATGCTCGATACCGCGCTCACTGACAGGTCGTGGTTCTTGCGCACCACATCCACAATTTCTACCGTCGCCTGGCTGGTCCGCGCCGCGAGGCTACGCACTTCATCGGCCACCACCGCAAACCCGCGCCCATGCTCACCGGCGCGCGCCGCTTCAATGGCCGCGTTGAGCGCGAGCATATTGGTCTGTTCGGCAATGCTGCGGATGGTCTGCACGATGGCGCCGATGATGTCCGACTGCTTGCTCACCGCATCAATGCTCTGCGCCGCCTGGTTCAGGTCGTGGGAAATCTCTTCGATAATCTGCACGGTTTGCTGCACCACTTCCGATCCCTTGCGGGCGCAGGCGTCGTTTTGCACCGAGGTGGCGTGGGCCGAGTCGGCGGCGGTACGCAGGGTGGTGACTTGGTCGGTGATGTCGCTGGCGAACTTCACCACTTTGTACAGCCGCCCGTTGGTGTCGAAGATCGGGTTGTAAGACGCCTCCAGAAACAGGGTCTTGCCGTATTTGTTTTTGCGCTCGAAACGATGGGAGTGGTATTCGCCGCGATTAAGGGAGGCCCAAAACGCCTTGTAGGCCGGCGACTCCACTTCGCTGCGATGGCAGAACATGCTGTGGTGCTGGCCGATGATTTCTTCGCGGGTGTACTGCACGGTGCGCAAAAAGTTGTCGTTGGCGTTGAGGATCTGGCCCTGGGGCGTGAATTCGATCACCGCCATGGAGCGGCCGATGGCGTCGATCAGGCTTTGGTTTTCGTGTTCATGGTGCACCCGCGCAGAGATATCCGAGGCAACCTTGATCACGCTCTGCACCTGCTTGTCACTGTCCAGCACCGGCATGTAGCTGGCCTCCAACCACACTTCCTCGCCACGCTTGTTCAGGCGCATGAACGTGCCGCTGATGGCCTCGCCCCGCGCCAGGTCGCGCCAGAGCTTGGCGTAAGGCTCGGTGTGGGTGTAGGCCTCCTCGCAAAAAATCCGGTGGTGTTTGCCACGGATCTCCTCGGCGCTGTAGCCCATGGTTTTGCAGAAGTTGTCGTTGGCGTCGAGGATCACGCCATTGCGGTCGAACTCGATCATTGCCATGGAACGGCTGATGGCGGCGAGCTTGGCATTGGCTTCGGTGAGGGCGCAGGAGAAACGTTCGATTTCTTGCAGGTCAGATTTGTGATGGCGGTTGAACATGATCAGATCACCCTTGATTCCCGGCGCCTGGAAGGCGCATTCCATTTATTTATGGGGAAACAACCATCCGAATCGCTTTATATGCCAAGCGTCATCAACGGTTCTGGGTGAGCATAGACAGGGCTTGGCGCTATGCAAGGTCACTAGTCAGCCAGCATTTTCAGCAATGCACGGGTGGCGACGGACGGTGATCGGGTCGGTGCGCCGACCAAGGCGAACTCCCGATGCACCGGCCCCGTCAATGGCATCACACGCAGGTCATTGCGCTCCCACATTAGGGTTAAGGCTTAATGGCCGAACAAACCGCTCTCGGATTTCTTGGCCTTCTTGTCGGCGCGTTTTTCATCGGCGGTCTTTGCCGGTTTTTTCTTCGCGGCTTTCTTTGAATCCATACCTTTGGCCATGATGCGTACTCCACTGTAAGGGGATGTAGCACTGGGTATACCACCTATTGCCCGGCAGAAGGCGCTTATAATCCCCGCCCCTTCACAACGCTGCCTGAACACCATGCCCGAGTTGACCATCGATCTGCTGGCAGAGCCCCTGTGGCCGCTGCTGAACAAGTTTTACCGCAGCCACAATTCGTCGATGAAGGCGCTTAAGGGTGGGCGATTATGGGTGGCGCGCGATGGCGAGATTGTCGGCGGATTGTGCCTCACGCCGGTGTTAGGCGGGCAGTGGTTGACTGGCGTATTCGTGGACCCGGCGTACCGCGGCCAGGGGTTGGCGGCGAAGCTGATTCTTGAGGCAGTGGCCTCAGTGGAGGGCACGGTATGGCTGCTGTGCCACCCGGACCTGGAAGGGTTGTATCAGCGCATGGGGTTTACCCAGGACACGCTGCTGCCCCAATCCCTCAGTGAGCGGCTGGTGCGCTACAAGCGCAACAAACCGATGATCGCCATGGGCTTAGAACCAATGGTGAGGTCGTCCTTAGATAATGTGTGATCAGCCCATAGCAGGCCCATGCTAGCCTCGGCGGCACAGTGGCCCACTTATCGGATGATCATGAAAACGACGTTTGCAGCGCTCTCCCTTACCGCCCTCCTCCTCCCCGCTTTCAGCCAGGCCGCCGACGCGCCAATCAGCGCCAAGCAGTACCAAAGCGTACTGGCCGGCAGCTGGCGCGACCCGGCCAACAGCGCCCGCGATGGCTATCGCCACCCGCAGCAGACCCTGGAATTCTTTGGCCTGGGTGCCAAACAGACGGTGATCGAAATCACCCCAGGTGGCGGTTGGTACAGCGAAGTGCTCGCGCCCCTGCTCAAAGATCACGGGCAGTACATCGCCGCCGTGCAGGCCGCCAACAGCAGCGCCTATGCGCGCACCTCCGAAGAGAACCTGAAAAAGAAATTCGCCGCCGACCCTACGCGTTACGCCAACGCCCAGGTGGTGGAGTTCGACCCGAAGGCGCCGGTGTTCGGGAAAGCTGCATCGGCGGATGTGGTGCTGACGTTTCGCAATGTGCATAACTGGGTCGCAGCGGATACCGCATCGGCTACATTCAGCGCGTTCTACACCGTGCTGAAACCGGGTGGCGTGCTGGGGGTGGAAGATCACCGGGCCAAGGACGGTGCTGATCTTGAAGCAATCAAGGACACCGGCTACCTGACCACCGCCCAAGTGGTGAAGTTGGCGACCGATGCCGGGTTCAAGCTGGCGGGGCAAAGCGAAGTGAATGCCAACGCGAAGGACACCAAGGATTACCCCGCAGGTGTGTGGACCTTGCCGCCGACCTTGAAGTTGGGGGAGCAGGATAAAGCCAGGTATGTGGCGATTGGGGAGTCGGATCGGATGACGTTGCGGTTCATCAAGCCCGGCAAATAACCAAAGTCGAACACGGACTCAATGTGGGAGCGGGCTTGCTCGCGAATGCGGTGGATCAATCGACGCATATGTCGACT